>CAZHDS010000039.1:0-20603 GCA_964531495.1 uncultured Ignavibacteriales bacterium | reverse complement strand
TTCGTGGGCAGCATCCCATCTTGCAGGGGATGTTTCTGAGCCAGTGCTGCGTGGCGCAATAGTAAGACGTGTAGCCAGATAATCGCATTGGACGAATCCGGTTGACAAACCGTCTTTATGCATATTTATTTACCGACTGACCCGTTCGTGAAACGGGAGCAATCGGCCCTTGCGATAACATCTTCCGACAGCCGGTGGGTGATTGGATGGTAAGTGATTAGCAGGGCGGTCAAGATTGGGACAATGAACGCTATTTACATAGGTTGAGGATCCGGAAATGAAGAAACTGTCAGTGTTGCTTGCGGTAACTATCGTGCTGGTTTTCAATCTCACCGCTCTGGCGCAGGATGAATTGGAAGAGCGGGATCTTTTAGAAATCACCCTATTTGGTGGTATGGCTCTGCCCACTGGCGGAATCAGTGATGCCCACAACAACATCCCAGGTGCCAAGACCGGCTTCAACTTTGGCCTAGGCTTGGGCTACTTTGTCAAGTCTAACATGGTTCTGGGCTTCGATTTTAGTGTCACTAAACTCGCGGCGGATGCCACCGACGAGGCTGATGGTACGAATCATCGGCTGTTCACCCCGAGCTTGTCCTTGAAGTACTACCTGATCGGGGAAAGTAATTTTGAGCCGTACATCAAGGCTCATGTCGCGGTCGAGAACGCCAAGTTCACGACGCTGCGAGTGACACCGGAGCGGTCCTACCAGGCGGTTTCGTACGATGCATCCTTCGCCTATGGGTTGGGCCTGGGACTATTCTACTACAGCGCTGACTACAGTGGCCTGTACCTGGAAGCGGACTATCATCGCGCTGCCACGAAAGATGCCAAGCGCGTATACGATGATGAAACCGTCGTATTCGGAGAAGACGTCGGCGTGATCAATCTTCGGGCGGGAATTCGCGTCCTTATTGGCTCTGGCGAGTAATCGAGATTACTTCTGAATTTCAAGCCTCGCCGTATCCCGGCGAGGCTCTTTCATTTTGGTCCTTGTCACCTTCCGGATGACGTCCGACAGGTAGCTTTTTCAGTTGTTGCCGGCCGAGCAGAACCATAGATTGTCGCCATGGGTCTAACCAAACTTATCATTGTTGACGATGAAGCAGCCCAGCGTGAGCTGCTCTCAGGGTTCTTGGCCAGGAAGAAGTTCGAGGTTCATACTTTTGGATCAGGGGAGGAAGCTCTGGCGGAGTACCATCGCATTTTCTCGCCGCTGGCCCTGGTGGACATGAAAATGCCCGGGATGGATGGTCTGGAGTTGCTCCGCAAATTGCGTGAGATCAATCCCTTCCTGCAGGCTATCGTGCTGACAGCGTTCGGATCCGTCGAAACCGCAGTGGCCGCCATGCGGGCAGGTGCCTGGGACTATCTGACCAAACCGGTGGAGGACCTCGAGGAACTGCTAATCAAGTTGCACCGGGCGGCCGAGCAGAATCGTCTGATCGTAGAGCACCACGTCATGAGCGAGCGTCTGGCCGATGTCTTTCCCGCCTCAGAGCTAATCGGTGAGTCGGACGCCATGAAAGAGGTTCAGCAAATGATATCCCTGGTGGCTCCCAAGGATGCCACGGTGATGATCACTGGACCATCGGGAACTGGCAAGGAGTTGGTGGCTCGGGCCTTGCACGCCTTGTCGCCTCGGGCCAATCGTGAACTGGTGGCGATTAACTGCGCCGCCTTTCCCGAAACACTTCTGGAGTCGGAGTTGTTCGGCTTCGAGAAGGGCGCCTTCACAGGAGCCGACAGAGCCAAGCAGGGGCGTTTTGAGCTGGCCGACGGCGGAACGCTGTTGCTCGACGAAATCGGCGAGATGGCCCTTTCGATGCAGGTGAAGATGTTGCGGGTCCTGGAGGAGAGGGTGGTTCAACGCTTGGGCTCGGTCAAGGAAATTCCCTTAGACATACGCATCATCGCTGCGACCAATCGTGATCTGCCCGCCATGATAGCTGAAGGCACTTTTCGCGAAGATCTCTTCTACCGTCTCAATGTGATAAATATCAACATGCCACCGCTGGCCGTGCGCCAGGGGGATATTTTGCTTCTGGCCGAGAAGTTTATCGCCCGCTTCGCGCGAAAGGTTGGGCGCGAGGTAACCGGGCTTAGTTCTGACGCGGCCGAGCTTCTGACGAGTTACGGTTGGCCTGGAAACGTGCGCGAGCTCGAGAATATCATCGAACGAGCCGTGGTGCTGTCGCGGTCCGACATGATTTGCCGGGACGATCTCGGCGGTCTGGCGAGCGCACCTGAGCGGGAAACGACGACCAGGCAGGTCATCACTCTGGCGGTCCTCGAGGCCGAGCATATAAAATTCTGTCTCGATCAAGCGGACTGGAATTTCAGCCTCTGCGCTGAGAAACTAGGCATTCATCGCAACACTCTGCGGGCCAAGATCAAAGAGTACTCTCTGGAGCAAAACTAGTCCGGTTCACTGTTTCTGTGCGCCGGTCAATTGCTGTGCACAATTATTGTGCGCCGATCTCTCTCAGGCGAGACGTGCGATTCGCCTAACATCCTGCTATACAATGACATGCGTTTATTGGCATGGCGTGTGCTATTATATAGGACGGAAGATGACAAATTCGCGATAGGAGAAGCGACGATGAAGACGAAAATCTCGATACTGATGTTGATATTGGCGACTCTGCTGGCAGCTGGATGCAGTGAGGACGACGAAGTTACGGTCTATGATCCGGCGCCCCAGCCCCCGCAGGGAGTGTACACGGTTACCGGCGACGATTCCGTATTCGTCTATTGGACCGCGCCCTATGAGGCGGACCTGAAAGAGTTTATCATTTGGCGATCATTTGATGAATTCGATGGCTACGAGGAAATCGGCAACGTTGTGGCAGCAGCGAATCCGGATATAGATCTTGTCTACTACGCACCGGGTTTTGTCGATGCCACGGCCCATAACGGTACAACTTACTTCTACGCTGTGTCATCGGTCGACCGTCGGAGTCAGTACTCGGACTTGTCGGCTGAATCGGTCTTTGATACGCCGCGCCCAGAGGGAACGGTTACTTTGTACGACCAGGCCGAGAGACCGGAACTGGCCGGATTCGATTTTCTTACCAAGACGGTCGTGTCTTTTGATGATGCTGATGCGGATCTGACTATCGATCGTGATCTCGACGGTGTCTTCTACATCAATGCCGCCACCGGAATGGTTGATCTTCAATCGATGGGCTATACGTACAGTTTCGATGATATCGGCTGGGCTCCAGACGCCGGTTGGTCGAGTACCGGCTGGGCTGAGATAGTCCAGGGGCACACCTATGTTGTGCGGATCACCGATGGTCATGGCGATTTCAACTATGCCAAGTTGCAGGTTATTGCCATCAATAGCTACAACGGCTACGTGGTCTTGAGGTGGGCTTATCAAGAAGACAGTAACAACCCGGAGCTGGTGCCAGGCATGCCTGAGGACCAGCGTCCGATTTCGTAGTCGCTCTCTGATTGAGGCGATCACCACATAGATGATTCTGTTTGAAAGGTGGATGATATGAAACACGCAACGAGAATGGCAATCGGACTGGCGGTGATCCTGCTTCTGATCCCAGCCGCTCTTGTCTTCGGTCAGCCGCTAGAGGCGCAAGACTATAACAATCGGGGCGACGACAACCGTGATGGCGATGGGCAGTACGTTGATCGCATCAAAGTTGATCGCTATCTGGATGTCGAAATCTGGACGAACCACTCCGATGGTGATTATTATGTCGGCGAAGCCATCGATTTGAGCTTCCGGGCCAACCGGGACGCTTTTGTGGCGATCTATTCCGTGGATAGCAAGGGACGGGTCTATTTGCTGTTCCCGGCCAGTCCAGACGATGACAACTTCGTTTACGGTGGCGTGACTAATTCCTTGCCTGGCCCAGATGATGATTACGACCTGGTCGTAACTGGTCCGGAGGGAGTGGAGAATGTCCAGATAATAGCCTCGCGGGAGAGGTTTCCGATCCCGGATTGGTATGCCGTCTCCGGTCTGGTCTGTGATTGGGATGACCGCAACGACTTCATGGACTATGTCAATGCCGAGTACTTTGTTCGCTACGATGGCCAGCGCTTCGCCTTTGATCGTACCGCGATGTGGGTCAACGAATGGGAGCAAAACTACTATCGACCAGTGCATCGACCGTACTATCCGTCCTGGACTGTTACGGGCAACGTGTACATCGACTACCCCTGGGGTGGTACGGTGTATGTTGATGGCATCTACTGGGGTATCGCGCCGCTGTACATCCCTCGGGTCTATGTGGGCTGGCACGCATTTACGGTCTATGATCGTTGGGGGCACTGTTGGGAAAATGATGTCCACATCACTCACTACCACACGTTGGTCCTGGACCATCAGGTTATCCATCCGCGGCCGTCGGTGATGTCGAAGTACAAAGAGGTTCACAGTGTCGGGTATCGGTCGCCAGGTGCGCACGGTTATCCGCATCACGCGGACAAGCTGACCGTGGCTACCAAGGCTGGCCTTGTCGTTACTGACGCCGACGGTCGGGCGCGTCTTTCGTCCGGTAAAGGCGTTCGGAGCAGCAGCGGACCCAGCGCGAGCGTAACCAAGAGGCACGTCCGAGGCACTACCGAAGTCGTCAATACTGCTCGCGGGATCGAAACCGCTGGCGGAGCACTGAGCGTCTCGAAACGGGGCGGGGCCAGTTACCGGGGAACGAGTGGTGAGTCACTTGGCAAGGGTACGCGGTCGGTGGGCAACACCGATGGCACCGAGAGTGTCGGCCGGAAGGACCAGGGAAGTTATGGTGGTAATTCATCGGGCAGCAACTCTGGCAAGCGGGTGACGACCGGGACCAAGAGTCGAGGTGAGTCTTCGTCGGACTATTATCAGAAGAAGTCCGGCTCCAAGCGCAAGCAGAACATAAGTGTAGGACAGAGCAAGGTCAAAACGGGCTCAACAAAGAGCGACAAGAACGTCAGTGGCGGTACCAATAAGAAGACCAAGTCGAATGATGGTAATTCTGGCTCGTCGGGTAAAACCAAGATATCCAGCGACAAGAAGAGCGCGCCAGCAAAGACCAGCACGGCGCCGCAGTCCACCAGTTCGGGTAGCAAGAAGAAACGGAAATAGGCACTGCTTGCCGCCAGGCCAGAGAGTACTGAAGTTACAGTCTGGGCCGCTCATCGGGAGCGGTCGAGACTGTCGATCTGCTGCAGTGAAATTGGGCATTCTTGAGGACCGGAAAATGCTAAGAATCATGATCTCGCTATTGTGTCTGTTCTGTTTTTCGGCTTTGGGCGGTGATGTTCAGGCCGTGGAGAAGAAAGACAAGGACAAGAAGGCTGTTGTAGAAAAAGCGAAGGTACCCAAACCGGCCGCCACAAAGCAGAAGCCAGCACAGGTCAAACCGCGCGACACATTGGGCGTCGCCGCCAACGATTCCAGTCAGGTGCGAGAATTTGACCGCTTCGTGGACAAGAACAAGAACGGCATCGATGACCGCAAAGAGAAGTTGGTGCCCAAGTCCAAGGCGACGGAGAAGAAGACTGAAAAACAGGCGGCAGCGAAGAAGACCGCAAAGAAATAGGCAACTCTACAGGTCTCCTGGGCTTTCACTCGGGAGACCGTTTTTTTATCGAATGATAGACCTCGGGGTAGGGTCGTCGCGATCGTCGTTTGTCATGGCGAAAGCGAGTAAAAGACTTGACATGTAGGGGGATAGGTATACATTGGGCTTTGGGTTGGCAGCAAGCCTGCCAATATGGCATAGTGCACCCTTTGAGATACAATTATGGCCTTCGAAAATCTTACAGAGCGCGAACGACAAATCCTCTATAACCTAGTCACGCACTACGTGAGCTCGGCTGATCCGGTCGGATCGAGGATTATAGCCAATCGATTTAGCATGGGTATATCCTCCGCTACGATTCGCAATACGCTGGCTGATCTGGAGGATCTTGGGCTGGTCGAGCAGCCGCATACTTCGGCCGGGAGAATCCCGACCGATCTGGGCTATCGCGTTTTCGTCGATTATCTGCTACAGCCCGAGACTCTCACCCAGGCTGAGATGGACCTGATTAAGGGCGCTGTGCTCAGGGAGGGACGGGGCGTCAAGGAGATTCTTGGCCAGACCTGCCGGGTTCTGGGTGATATCACCAGACAGCTCGGCGTGGCCATTGCGCCGCGATTCGATCAGGGTGTGCTCAAGAGTCTGAGTTTGATCCCGGTTTCAGAAGGACGCGTCATGGTCGTGGTGGTAGTGGAATCGGGACTGGCGAGAAGTGTGATCATTGAGGTCGAAGCCTCGGCCAAGGATTCGGTCTTGCGTGAAGTCGAGGCGGCTCTTAACGAACGATTGGCGGGCTTGACCCTGGGTGAGATTCGCTCGAGCGTGTCTGAGCGAACCGCCGATCTTCATGGCAAGGCTCGGCTTGTCAAGCTTCTCGTTGATGCCCGCGAACGCATTTGGTCTGACAATGCTCCCGATGATATCAGTCTCGCTGGAGTCGATAACCTGGTCAGCCAACCGGAATTCGCCAGCGTGGATCGGGTCTCGGATTTGTTGCGCGTCTTTGGCGATAGTTCCATTCTGGGCGACTTCTTCCACCAGTCTGATGGCGAGGGTTTGCTCATTAGCATAGGCAAAGAGAATCAATGTGACGAGATCATGAACTGCTCCCTGGTATCATCAACCTACCGGGTGGGAAATATCTCGGGCACGATCGGGATAATAGGACCGACCCGGATGGCTTACAGCAAGCTGGTGTCGGTAGTTGAGTATACAGCCAGAACCATCACCGATGTCCTGGCCGGAGAAGACAAGGAACGATAGGGAATTCTGAGCATGGCTTCGAAGAAGGAAATCAAGATCAACGTTGATGAGTCGGATGTCACCAGGTCGGCAACAGACGACGACGTGGCTGCCGAACCACTGGATACGAATGAACAAGGCGAGGCTGCCAAGGCCCAGGTCACCGAGATTGACGCTGGAGCCGAAGCTTTGTCAGAAGAAGATCAATTGCGGCTGAAAGTCGCCGAGCTCGAGGACCGCTTGCTTCGCTCACAGGCGGAGTTCGATAATTTTCGCAAGCGCACGGCGCGGCAATTTGAGTCGCTCATCAGGTCCGCCAATGAGACAATGCTGATCCAGGTTCTCGATGTTATCGATAACTTCGAGCGGGCTTTCAAGCACACCGACGATGAAGCTACTCTGGCCAGCTTGCAGGCGGGGATGGAGTTGATTCACAATCAACTACTGGATCTCCTCAAGCGCCATGATGTGGCCCCGATCAAGGCTGTGGGCGAGGTCTTCGACCCGAACCTGCACGAAGCCCTGATGCAAGTCGCCAGCGATGAATGCAACGAGGGAATCGTGGCGGATGAGATCAGCAAGGGGTATCGGCTAGGTGATCGGGTATTGCGCTACAGCAAGGTTTCGGTCAGCAAGGGCCAAGCGGACGAAAACGATGGGGGAGAGCAATAGTCACTCTCTCGAATTAGTAAGATAGATGTTGTGAACTAGATAGGAGTCGGATCATGGGAAAGATCATCGGTATTGATTTGGGCACGACCAATTCGTGCGTGGCGGTTCTTGAGGGGCAGGAGGCCGTTGTCATCCCTAACCTTGAGGGTGCCCGTACGACACCTTCTGTGGTTGCATTCACCAAGGATGGCGAGAGGCTGGTAGGAGCGGCGGCCAAGCGGCAGGCCGTAACCAACCCGGAGAATACTATTTCGTCCATCAAGCGCTTCATGGGGCGGCGCCTGGATGAAGTATCGTCCGAGGAAAAGATAGTTCCTTACAAGGTAGTCGCCAATGATGGCGGTATGGCCGAGGTTCAGGTCGGCGGCGAGAAATATGGGCCGCCCGAATTGTCGGCCATGATTCTCCGCGCCCTGAAACAGGCGGCGGAGAACTATCTCGGCCAGGATGTGACCGAGGCGGTGATTACCGTACCGGCCTACTTCAATGACGCTCAGCGTCAGGCCACCAAGGATGCCGGACGCATTGCCGGTCTTGATGTCAAGCGCATTATCAACGAACCGACCGCAGCGTCCCTGGCGTATGGTCTGCAGAAGAGAGGCAACCAGAAGATCGCTGTCTACGATCTTGGAGGCGGTACTTTTGATGTCTCGATACTGGAAATTGGCGATGGTGTGTTTGAAGTGCGGTCTACCAATGGTGATACGCACCTCGGTGGGGATGACTTCGATCAGGCCGTGATCGATTGGATGGCCTCTGAGTTCAAGAAGAGCAACGGGATCGATCTTCGTCAGGATCGCATGGCTCTCCAGCGACTCAAGGAAGCGGCCGAGAAGGCCAAGATTGAGTTGTCGTCGACCATGCAGACGAACATCAATCTGCCTTTCGTGACGGCTGATCAATCCGGTCCTAAGCACCTCGACCTGACCCTGTCTCGGGCCACGTTTGAGCAGCTCACCGACGAATTGGTACAGCGCACCGCGCGTCCGTGCAAGGCCGCTCTTGCCGACGCCAAGATGACGATGTCTGATATCGACGAGGTTGTCATGGTGGGCGGTATGACCCGCATGCCGAAAGTCATCGAGCTGGTCGGAGAGCTGTTTGGTCGCGAGCCTCACAAGGGTGTCAATCCGGACGAAGTAGTGGCCGTGGGCGCTGCCATCCAGGGTGGTGTGCTGGCAGGTGACATGAAGGATGTGGTGCTGCTCGATGTGACACCGCTCTCGCTGGGCATCGAGACGCTGGGCAGCGTGATGACTAAACTCATCGAACGAAACACCACCATCCCAACCAAGAAGGCCCAGATTTTCTCCACGGCGGATGACAACCAACCGGCCGTGTCGATCCACGTTCTACAGGGCGAGCGACCGATGGCGATCGACAATCGTACCCTGGGGCGCTTTGACCTGGTCGGCATCCCGGCCGCGCCGCGCGGAATGCCCCAGATCGAAGTGGCCTTCGACATCGATGCCAACGGTATCGTGCATGTCAGTGCCAAAGATAAGGCTACCGGCAAAGAGCAGTCGATCAAGATCGAAGTGTCATCCGGCATGACCGAGCAAGAGATCGAGCGCATGGTTCAGGATGCCGAGAAGCACGCTGAGGATGACAAGCAACGGGCCGACCTGATCAAGGCGCGCAACGAGGGCGATCAGCTCGTTTATGCCACTGAGAAGACGCTCAAGGAACACGGTGATAAGGTCACGGAGGACGTCAAGAAGGATATCGAGGCCAAAGTGGAAGTCCTGCGCGAGGCGGTGAAGGGCGACAGCACCGAGGCGATCAACACTGCCAAAGAAGAATTGATGACGGCCTCGCACAAGCTGGCTGAGGAAATGTACAAGCAGACTCAGGCTGATCAAGAGGCCGCTGGTGGCCAGTCAGAAGAGGGGGCAGCTCCGCAGGCAGGGCCCGAGGAATCATCCGATAGTGACGGCGGTGCGGTCGATGCTGACTTTGAAGTTGTCGACGATGACAAGAAGTAGCTGATCGATGGACAAACGTGATTATTATGAAGTCCTGGGTATCGGCCGAGGATCATCTGAAGACGAGATAAAGTCGGCTTATCGCAAGCTGGCCATGAAGTACCATCCGGATCGCAATCCGGATGACAAGAGCGCCGAGGATAGCTTCAAGGAAGTCACCGAGGCGTATGAAGTACTCAAGGACCCCCAGAAGCGTCAGACTTTCGATCAGTTCGGTCACGCCGCGATGGGTCAGGGCGCAGGTGGCTTTGGGGGCGGCGGAGCCTTCGATCTGGGTGATGCCCTGCGGGCTTTCATGCGCGACTTCGGCGGCGGCTCAGCCTTCGGCGATATGTTCGGTATGGATGGGGGCGGACGGGCGCGGCGCAATCGCGGAGAAGATCTGCGAGTGCGCGTGAAGCTGACCCTGGAGGAGATAGCGACCGGCGTCGAGAAGAAGATCCGCGTCAAGCGCCTGGTGAGCTGCGACACTTGCGGCGGAAACGGCCTGGCCATTGGAGCCTCCCGCCAGACCTGCCGCCAATGCGGTGGCGCAGGCAGGGTTCGTACTATTTCCAGAACGTTCCTGGGCACGGTGCAGCAGGTCACCACCTGCAATGCCTGCCGAGGAGCCGGGGAAACGATCTCAGAACCGTGTCCAACCTGCCGTGGGGAGGGGCGTTCGAGCGGGTCGACCACGGTCAGTCTGAAGATTCCGCCGGGGGTAGCCAGCGGCAACTACATGACCGTCGACAGCATGGGAAATGTGGCTCCCAACAATGGCGAGGCGGGCGATTTGGTGGCTGTCTTTGAGGAGATTAGCCACGACCACTTCACTCGCCACGACGACAACATCGTATGTGAGTTGCCGATTTCGTTTACGCTCGCCGCTCTTGGTGGCGTAGCCAAAGTGATGACGCTTGATGGGGACGAGGATCTTCACATTCCCGATGGGACGCAGCCGGGCAAGATCCTGAAGCTGCGCAAGAAGGGGATCCCTCACTTGCACCGCAACGGTCGAGGAGATCAGCTGGTACGAATTGTTGTCTGGGTGCCGACCAAGTTGAAGCCTGATGATCGAAGCCTGCTTGAGCAGCTTGATCGCTCGGAGGCGTTCAAGGCCCCCAAAGGAAGTCGCTCCTTTTTCGACAAACTGCGAGAGACACTGGGAGTTTGAGTATCATGACCGAGACCACCGGGGAATACATCGAAGCGCGGCTGGAAGTGCCGCAGGAACTAGCTGACGCTGTCTGCAACTTCATAATCGAGAACATCTGTTCGGGATTGGTACTCGAGGAGGAAGAGGGCTCGAAGAGTACCGGCATAAGCTTCTATGTCGCTACCGGTGATGATCGGGACTATCAGCAAAAACTGACCGGATACCTCCAGCAGTTGGCAGCTGAGGGATTGCAGGAAGCGCCCGAGATCCGTACCCGGACGATTCGCAAGGCTGAGTGGGAAGAGCAGTATCGTCAGTCGGTGCAGCCAGTTCGAATTTGCGATGATGTCGTTGTGCGGCCGCCGTGGTTTGAGCCGATGGATGGTACGACCTACGACATAATCATCGAGCCCCGCATGGCCTTTGGCACGGGTCAGCACGAGTCGACGCGCTCGTGTCTGAGTGCGATTCGACAGCATTTTCGCAAAGGCTGGTCGGTGCTGGACCTGGGTTGCGGATCCGGGATTCTCTCGATTCTGGCGGATCAGATCGGAGCGACTAATATCACCGCGATTGACTACGATCTTCTGGCCGTGGATAACTGCCGCGAGAACTTTCTGGTCAATCAAGTCAAGGCGCCGTTTGAGATCATGCATGGATCAATCGAGAAGTGTGATGGTACTGGTCCGTTCGATTTCGTGTGTGCGAATATCATCAGAGATACAATCGTTGAGATGCTTCCGCGCCTCGTGCAGTTGACCGCCAGCGATGGAGTTTTGGTTCTCTCAGGAATACTGGACCGATACGAGACAGAAATCGGCGGCTTACTGAAATCGAATGGTATCAAACGATTCGAGCTCATCCATGATAACGAGTGGTTGACTTTCATCGGCTTTCGGGACTAGACGTTATGGATCTACCGATTTTTCATGCACCACCAGAGGCCATCAAGGACGACGTCATCACGTTGTCGACAGCCGAGTCTCGCCATGCCGTAAAGGTCCTTCGCTTGAAGCGGGGGGATCTGGTCATGGTGATCGATGGTCTCGGTCGAGCGTATCGAGGTGAGTTGGCGATGGGTGAGGGGGCCGGACGGCGTGAAGTGACCATCCTCCAGACTCTTCGTGGGTTCGGAGAGCCAGTAGTCAAACTAACCCTGGCGGCCGGACTCTCGACAGCCTCCAAGTTCGATACTGTCGTGCAGAAAGGGACGGAGTTGGGCGTAAGCCGATTTATCCCGCTTCTGACTGAGAAATCCAAGGTCCGGATTGAAGATCCCCGCAAGGCGGCGGCCAAGCAGAAGCGGTTGGAGCGAGTGGCTCTTTCGGCGGCCAAACAAGCCCGTCGTTCGCTACAGCCGATAATCACGCTTCCCTCAAGTTTGGACCAGATGCTTGAGCAGGTCGATAGAGATGACCTCAAGCTCGTTTTCCACCGGAATGCCCCCGGGGCCAATACCATTGCTCACCACGCCAACTCCGATATCAGGCGGGTTACAGCCCTGGTTGGGCCCGAGTCCGGTTTCTCGGCTGACGAGATTGATAGGGCCATCGCTGCTGGTTTTCATCCGATTTCGCTGGGATCTCGGGTGCTTCGGACCGAAACGGCCGGTCCCACCGTATGTGCCCTGATAATGTCTGCTCTCGGCGAACTGAACTGATTCGCCTCCTGTCCGATATACCTAATATGGAAATACTGCCTACTCTATTGGTGGCCCTTCTGGGGCTGGCGATCGGTTCGTTTCTGAATGTCGTGATTTATCGATCGCCCCGAAAAACGCTGTTGTCCCGGGCACGCTCATACTGCCCAAATTGTCAGGTTCAATTGAAGTGGTATCACAACATACCGCTGGCGAGTTATCTGGTTTTGAGGGGAAAGTGCTTCAGCTGTCACAAGCGAATTGCTCTCCGCTATCCGCTGGTCGAACTGCTCAACGCTACGGCGTACGTCTATTTCTTTGGCGCGTTCGGCTATGGCTCGCAGTTCGCTATATGGTCGGTGCTCAGTTCGGCGCTTCTGATCGTGTTCTTCATCGATCTCGATCACAAGATCATCCCGGATTTCATCACCTTGCCCGGTATGGTGGCGGGGCTGGCCGTTTCGTTCTTGCCCGGTGGCCTTGGCATCCTCGATGCCGGCATCGGTCTCGTCGTCGGTGGTGGTTCGCTATTGTTCACGGCTCTGCTGGGAGACTGGCTGTTCAGGAAAGAGTCGATGGGCGGTGGCGACATCAAGTTGGCCGCAATGCTGGGAGCTTTCGTGGGCTGGCAGAAAGTCCTGATCATATTCCTCGGCTCAGCGGTCATCGGACTGGTCGTATCAGTTGCGGTCATGGCGTTCTCAAGCAAGCTGAGAGAGACGCGGATGATTCCGTTTGGACCGTTCCTAGCCATGGCTGCCATGCTGGCCATTGTGTATGGTGATCAGATAATACGCTTCTATGTCGTTAGCATTGTGGGTCTGCCCTAGGCAGTCTCGGTCAGTATTCTTTCAAGCGAGCGGAGCGACCAATGCTGAGAAGAGGAACCCGGTCCAGGTTTGAGACGGCGGTGAAGCTGGGCTTGCTGGCGATCGTCTTCGTGCTTCTTCTTCTGGATGTCTCAGCTAACTACGTGATCTACAAGACGCGGCTGGTCGAGCGCGAGGAAGTGACCGGGCGCTTCAGTCGAGTCGGGTTGGCGGTCGCGAGGAGAATTGCGGACCGGATACCTCCGGGCCTGAGTCCTGAAGACGCGGCCCGTCTCCGCACCGAGTTCCGTCTGGCCGAAGTGTAGTTCCTACCCGGCGCGCCAGTCTCCTCCGAGGCAAGGGCGGTGGTCTTCTGGTTGCAGGAAATGGCTGACAACACGAGTGAACCCGACCGTGCGAAGGTACTGCGTCTGCTCGCTGCCGAGGAGCTGCAGTCATTGGTTGGCGGCGAGGGGAACCTGTATCACGCCCTGTACCCGGTTGTGACTGAGTCTCGTGATGGACGGCTTCTCATCTCGAGCCAGGAACCTGTGTTGGCCTACCTCGACGATGTTGGACAATTGGTTATGCTAGCCGGTCTATTCGCGGGGTTGATCATTCTGGCCATGTGTTTCTACTTGTCCCGATACATCTATCGCCCCTTCGCGGCTATCAAGGCCGAAGCCCGGCATGCTGGACGATTGGTGGGACATGAAAACAACGAGGTCGAGGCCATCATAGCTGACTATCGTCGCATCATCGGCGAGCTGCGTGAAAAAGAGTCGGAACTGTTGGGACTCAACCGCGAGATTCAACTGCGGGCAGATTCACTGGAGCAATTCAATCACTATCTGCTAAACTCAATGAATTCCGGGATCGTGACTATCGATCGAGCTAGCCTGCTAGTATCGATCAACCAGGCGGCCGAGAAGGTTCTCGGCATAAGCGGCTCGAGTTTCCTGGGACGCCACTACTGGGATCTTTTCAGCAGCAATATCGACCTCGTGAACGCTCTCAGTCGGGCTCTGGAGTGCGCTGAGAACAGGCCCTACACTGAACTTGATCATCAGGCCGGGGATGGAAGGGTGCTCCATTTGGGCATCATCGTTTCGGTGATTGTCGATAACGCATCGCGAACGGTTGGTGCCTCGGTCCTGATCAGCGATCTCACCGAACTTGTCGATTTGCGCCACGAGCTGGAAGAACGGAAACGTCTGGCTTCTTTGGGTGAAATGGCCGGTGGCCTGGCGCACCAGTTGCGCAACTCGCTGGGCGCGATAGTCGGGTATGGACGGCTGATCGAGAGGCGTTTGGTCAAGGCGGGGCTGGAGACCAGTTCGGTCAAGGCACTGGCCAACGAAACTGAGGAGGCCGAGGCTCTGATCGAGCGTTTTCTTTACTTCTCTCGACCACTCAATTTTCAACCGCAGGAAACCGATCTTCACAGGCTGATTCAGGACTTGCTCGAGTCATTTCGGGTCCGCCCCGACTGCCAGCATGTTGAATTCGTTTACGACAGCACGAACGTCGATCAGGTCCTGGCTGATGCCCTATTGCTCAAGCAGGCGCTGGTGAATCTTATCGATAACGCCGTTAACTCGTACGATGGCCAGCCAGGTGTGGTGACGGTGACAACGCAAATGGATGAAAACCAGGTGGAGATAACAATTGCCGATAGCGGCAGCGGGATTGATCCGGCATCTCGCGACAAAGTGTTCACGCCGTTCTATTCGTCAAGACCGGCGGGCACTGGTTTAGGGCTGCCCCTCGTGGCCAAGATCGTAGGGCTTCATCAAGGCCATATTGCGCTCCAGTCTCGGGAGAGTGGCGGGACCCTCATCAGATTGGTATTGCCCAGCCCTGTGAGCGAATCCCTGCCCATACCGGTTTGAATATAACGCTCCCGAGTCAGGGTGGGTTTGACAGCCGACCCCGGATCCATTATATTTCTCATTGGAACTGGTCATTGGTCCCGCCCGTTCAAAGAGCAGTTGATAGCCATGAAAACTTGTAAGCAAAAACTCCGTGCGAGCGCACTACCGCAACCGCAATTCAAAATCTCTGGGACTGTTTGTCTGGTCCTTGTGATCACGATTGCGTTATGCCTGGGGCCTGCCGAGGCGATGGCTCAGGGCTCGATCTTCGGAGCCGTGACCGGTGTCAGCGGCGGAGCGCCTGCGGATGGTGGGGTTAGTTTCGTTGGTTTTCTGGATGGCTCTGACGAAGAGATCCGGCTTGAGGGTTGTGTTGGTGCCAGCTATGGTGAGGGGTTCTGGCTCGACGATTTTCAGAATTTTCTCACGGAGGCCCCTGGCTTGCCGTACGAATACCATTTCTTTGCTGCGATCGGCAGTGAGGGCTTTGTGCTCAATGGCCTGATTCCGGACAACTCATATCAGCAAGAGGATATTGATCTGGTGAGTGTGTCGTGGCCAGCCGTTCCTGAAGCATTCAACGGCTACATGATCGGCACAGAAGTTCGGCTCTCCTGGAATTATGCTCCCGGTAATAGCTACCATATCTATCGTCGGCAGGCGCCATCTGGTGGCTCATTCTTTCGAGTTGATGTTGGACCGGGGGAGACAGGCAATCCAGGAGTGAACGACAGCGCTTTCGTTGACCCGGAAATCGAACCGACCAGCACCTACGACTATGTTGTTGTGGCTGAAGATGGCCTGGGAATCCTGGGTCCCCACTCGGCTGTGCTGACGGTTGCACCGGGGGGAGCGTGTTGCCAAATCCGAGGCGATGTCGACAATTCTGGCTCCGAGGTAATCGACATCAGCGACCTGATAACCCTCGTGGAGTTCATGTTCCAGGGCGGCCCGGAACCGTTGTGTATGGAGCAGGCGAACGTCAATGGCCAGGACGGTTCCGCTCCCGACATTGGGGATCTGATATTCCTCGTCTCCTACATGTTCCAGTCGGGTCCGCCTCCGCCTCCTTGCGCCTGACCGCGCTCAGTTTCTGCACCCGATCTTTCAGATTCAGAAATCACTTGGGCAGCGGACGGTTTTGCATATATTGGAAGCCGACCTTAACAGGAGGATGAATGTATACACCGTCCGATTTTAGAAAAGGCCTGCGCATCATTGTTGACGATCAGCCATACTACGTGGTTGAGTATCAGCATTTCAAGATGGGGCGTGGCAAGGCCAATATCCGCACCAAGCTCAAACACATCAAGAGTGGGTCGGTGGTCGAGAAGGTCTTCTCGAGCAACGATAGCTTCAAGGAACCGGACATGGAGTTCCGGAAGATGCAGTATCTGTATGAGAATGGCGGCGAGTACACTTTCATGGACTCGGAGACATTTGAGCAGGTGGAAATCCCCGTAGACAATCTCGGCGACGCCAAGTGGTATTTGCTCGAGAACGAAGAATATAAGGTCGCCTTCCTGGACAACGAGGCCTTGTCAATTGAGCTGCCAGCGGCAGTTGTGCTGGAAGTGATCGAAACCGAGCCTTCGGCCAAAGGTGACACCGTCTCCAATGTGACCAAGCCGGCGACATTGCAGACCGGTCTGATTGTGAAGGTGCCGCCTTTTGTCGTCGAGGGAACCAAAGTCAAAGTAGACACTCGCACAGGCGATTATCTCGAGCGGTCCAACTAATCTATGACCGACTCCCAGCAGGTGGTCGGTGTCGATGAATCCGGGAAGGGTGATTTCTTCGGCCCCCTGGTTGTTGCCGCTTTTCTGGCCCCTGAGAGCGAAATCGAGAGACTCCGCGAGATGGGGGTTCGAGACGGCAAGCTCATCACGGATAAGCGAATTTTGGCGTTGGACGTCATGCTTCGGCAAGAGTATCCCCACGCCATAGTCGTCGTCGATCCTTCAGAGTACAACAGTCGCTACCGGATCATCAAGAATCTGAACAAATTGCTGGCTGCTTGCCATGCCGAAGTTATCGAGCAGGTATGTTCCTTGAACGAGGTTGACCTCGCCATTTCGGACAAATTCGGCAAATCCGAACTGGTCGAGGGTGAGCTCCGCCAGCGCGATGTCACCATCCCTCTGCGGCAGATTGTCCGAGGGGAGAGGTTCGTGCAAGTGGCGGCGGCTTCGATTATAGCCCGCGCCGCTTTTCTGCAGGCCATGAAGAAGCTTTCGAGCGAGTATGGAGTCGAAATCCCCAGGGGGGCGGCCGCCAAGGTTGACGACGCCGGACGCGAGTTGGTGAAGCTATTCGGCCCCGAAGTTCTGCCCAAGGTGGCCAAAACCCATTTCAAGAATTGTGGGCGAGTGCTAAGCCCCACGCTATTCCGCTAGGCTCGGAACAAGAAACCGGGCATCATGCGGACGCCCGGTGTTTTTGCATTGGTTCAATGTCTTCTAGTGGATTCTGAAGCCGTACGCCACGATCTCCCCAATCTCGTTGGCCCGATCTACATTATCGTTGCTCACACCCTTGGCCCATTTCACCAGTCCGATGCCTGACACGAACCTAATCTGCAGGCATCGAACATAGAGTCCTCCCTTTCTCAGATAGCCTCTACGTTGTTTCACAAGTGGAACTGCAATAGGAACTCCAGGCGACATGGCGCATGCCTATCGTTGTGCTGGGGCAAGGGTTGCGCTGGCAGGTCAATGTAATGCAATAACCACTGTGGAGGCCACAACAGAGGGAAACGCCCCACAAAAACGGTCCTATGACGATGTTGGGGGTTCAACCCCGGGCTGGTAAATGTCGATACAATGAGTAGTAGTGAAGGTCATGTGACGAAAGGAGTTATTTGGTGGTGACACCCTCTATGGAATTAGGCCTGGCCGTTCTTCTTCTGTGTGGCCTGGTATTCTTGTCTCGACAGAGAAACCCAATTGCGGCGGTTGATCGCGATAGCTATCGCTACATGGCTGGAGGCCTTTCAGTCCTGTCACTGATGACTATCTTCAAGATACTGGCCTCTACCGGCGTGTTCAATTCAGTCCCTTTTCTCTCCGATCCTTTCGGCCTCAAGCTGACTATCTGGACGGGTGTGATCGCGGGGTCTATCTTTTTAGTCTCGGGGGTGTCGGAATACTCTTCCGCTGCCCGCCGCCTGCGCCTGCAGAAGGAAACTGACCAGGGCCGGTCGGAGTTGATCAAACGCACCGCTCAATTGGTGGGTGTCGAGTCCCGTCTTGCGACAGTGCTCGGACGAACCCTCGACGGCATGATCGAGCTTTTTGATCTTCCGGTTGGAGCTGCGTACTGTTATGAAAGTAGCTCGGGCGTCTGGAGTCTCGTCGGGGCTAGCGGCGAGATGGTGCCGGATCAGGAACGGTTGGGCGAGGTAGTCATTGACAATATGGTCCTTGGCAACCCGGATTCGGATCGCAGGCAGTTGGCGGACGCGATCAGAGGAATCCCCGAAGCGTTTGGTCCTGAGCCGATTGTGTTGCCGCTCATGGTGGGCACTGAGTTGTATGCTCTGTTCGTCCTGGGGACTGGAGAGGAACCGGTCAGCGATGAGACGATGATGAATCTCAAGCTCTCGGCCGACATCATTACTCTGAAGATTCGCCTGGATCGTCATCGGGCAGCCAACGAAACTGCCACTAGGAGCAACAACTTCGTCGAAGAGATGCAATTGTCACTGAGTGCCCAAACGGATATGAGGCAGGGCATGATCAGGCTTGCGAAGGCGATCACCACTGAAATGCAAGCTGAGCACGTTTCGCTGGCCACGATCGGTGAGGGTGGGACTATCAATCGCTATACGGTGGGTGGCAACGGCATGTATCTGAAGGAACTCGGGCTTGACCGTTTGCGTCTGGTGAGCCATCTCACCAGCGTGATTAGAGATGGCCAGTCACTTCTCATTGATAGCGTTGACGCCTCCGATAACGATATCGGAGCGGCTCTGATTCAAGCCGGTATGAAGTCGCTGCTGGCGGTGCCGATCGTTGAGGGTGGCGATGTGCACGCGGTGATAAGCGTCGCCTCTCGCCAGGCCCATCACTTCACGCCGGCTCATCAAACCGTTCTTGAGGCGATTCGCCCCCGGGTGATGTCGTTGGCCATCAGGGAGAAGCACGAGCTTGAGCTGCATCGGATGGAGGATCGATCGCGCGCACTCAGCGGTCTGCTGAGCGAGGCGACCGGTGAGCCCCTATCCACGGATAAAATTCTCGCCACCGCGGCCCGTCTCTTGACGGCCCATCTTGGCATGGCCATGATTCGTATCTCGACCCTCGAAGAGGATCGTACGTTCCTGAGATCACGGGTGCTTCTGAGCGGTCATGAGCTCAAGCCCTCAACGCCCGTCACAGGCCACATGGTGCTCTCGCTCATGCCGTTGCACCAGGAAGTACTGCGGACTGGCACGGCCAGGATCGTCGATCTTACCAGCCAGAACGCAAAAATCGAGGAGTCCGAAGTCTGTCTGTCTCTTGCGCCAGAGGTGAGAACGATACTGATGCTCCCGATCACCAATGAGAGCGGTGTGGTGGGCGTCATTGCTTTGGCCGACCGGCGGGAACCCGAGCGTCTGTCGTTTGACGCGAGCACTATGCAGCTAGCCGAGGCGACGGCCGCCATCATAGGTCTGAGTCTGCCGATGCTGCCGAACGCACAGCCAAACAGACTGCAGCCGACATTGGCGGCCAGATCAAGTGGTGAAACTGGGGTCCTGGACCGAAATGAGCGCATCAACTCATCCCTGTGCGGGATTTTCGGGTCGGTGGAAATCTTGCAGAAGCGCGTCGATGATCCGGGCAATGATTCCATGAGGCGGTACCTGGCGATAATTGACAAGTCGGCCCGCCAACTCCAGGAGTGCTTGACACAAGAGGTTGGCCTTTAGTTAAGTCCGAGCGGGGAAACTCGCGCCTGGAACATGCTAACCGATACTGTACCTTCAGAAGGAAGGACTAGCCTCACTGTGATCGACACCATCGGCTCGATACGACGACGTTTCCATCTGTCCTCCTCGGACCAGTCGCGACGCAGCCTCTCCCAATTCGATCAGTTGGCCAGCCTGGCGGCCGACATATTGCAGGCGCCTCTGGCAGCCATAATATTCCGACCGAGCTCCGACGAGGAAGCGGTGCTGCTGGCTGTGCAGGGACAAGATGCGGCCTCAGGCGATTACCTGGCCCGATTTAAGGACAGCCAGTTCAGCCGCGACGATACTACTGAGAACGGGAGATGGTACGACGTCGATAAAAGCGAAGAGGGCTGTTCTCAAGCATTCGCGGGATACGATGCTCGCTATGAAAGGACCCTCAGTCTGGATGACTCCGGCACTGTTGTGCTCGTGGCGTATGCCCGCGAGCGGACCGGAACGGATGTTGAGGCAATCGACTCCCAGCTCCTGGCCATCTGTCGGCTCGGCGGCCAGGCACTAGCCCAGATGAGGCAGCAGCGGGATATCAAAGACTTTTCCATGAGACTGGCCAAACTGCTGGAGGTCTTTGAACTGCCGGTCACAGAGCTGAAGTTTCGCCAACTCCTGACGGAGGTGGTCGCAGTACTATCGCGCAGCCTTCAACTCGATGGCATCTGCCTGCTGGCTAGATCGGCGGAGAGCGGAGACTACTCCGTTCTGGAATTCAGATCACAGGATCCCCAGCGATCCGGTCTTGCGACCGACATGGAGGCGGCT
>CAZHDS010000038.1:11845-20624 GCA_964531495.1 uncultured Ignavibacteriales bacterium | reverse complement strand
CAAAAGAGCCAACGCGAACCGGTTCCGGGGGGACTATAATCTTTGGTGGGAAGCAGCTCAGTACAGCTCTTCATTGACCCAGCCAGGGTAGCGAAGTCCTCGGGGGTCGTCCCAAGGATCATGCTAAACCGCTTTCCATCGTCCTCGGCATTGGCCCCAAGTTTGAACCGGCGATATAGCACAGGCGCTCCCAGAGCTGGCTGTACCACATGGATAACGCCCAGTATCTTGTCCTTTATATCCGCCTGGCCTGAAATGAAGCAACAGCAACGCGCTACCGTCCCGCCCATCGAATGGGTAACAAGGATTGCACTATCCGGTTTCTTCTTGTTCTCCTTGTCGCAGATTGAGTTGATTTTCTCGGCTAGCCCCCGCCCGGCAACCTCATTACTCTTGCGCCAATCGTATCCGTAGGCATGAACCTCCACCTCCCAGCGCTTGAACTTCTTCCTTCTTTTGTCAAGCCCCTTCAACATGTCGCCATAGTAGCTCTTGGCAGGGCCACCCCACCCGCGCTCCTCAGCGTAATCTGGTCCGCCGCTCCAGTCTTCTGCCACTTCAAGAGTTGCGTTAGGACCAAGCACTTGCCTCTTGAGAACTGCGGACTTTTTGGTCAAACCGTACATAACCATCAACTTTCTGTCCGGATCCCACACTCCCTTTAACTTCTGGTCTAACTGTCTCCTGTACAACCGGCTGCCCATCGCTCCGGCTACAAGGATTACCGCGACTTTGCCGTGCTCGCGGAATTCCTGTTTCTTTCGCTTGGCAAATAACGACCTGAAGATACCCATGATGAGGACTAGCTCTTTTCCCCAAAATGCTCGCGATCCGGAAAACTCACACTCCAGGCACCAGGGGGGATATTCTCGATCTTGGCGTACCCGTTGCCGTCCAGAGTTCCCTCCCGCACCTGACCATCCGGCAGGTAGGCAATAAACTTCTCATCGGGGACCGGCTTGTCCTCGACGTCGACCAGCGTAACTTCAATGAAATCCTTATAGTCCAGGATACCAGAACGGGCCGACATGCCGGCGACAGAGACCTCAAAGTAGAACCCCGGTGACTGTGGTTTCGGGCGTTGCCTTTGATCCTCGGAGTCGGCAATCTCGTCGTCGATCCACTCGTAATGCCATTCAGCCTCGATCTTGTCCCCCCGGACCTCGGCGTCCTCGATCGTTCGCAATGATTCATCAGGCGAATTCGGACTTCGTTCGAAAATCTCGAACACAGCCGAAGTCCCGTCTTCGATTCCTTCCAAACTGACCTGCATCTGGACCGTTTCGCCATCGCGGGCGCTGGCCTTTGACCATTTAGCCTCGGTAATCGCCCTGATTTCAATGGTGAAGCTGCCTGACTGAACGCCGGCCTTCCGGATCCGTCCGGTGAGCGGACCATCTTCGTCCACTCCACCGGGGCCTTCAAGATGGTAGTTCAACCCGGTTATCGGTCGACCGCCCTTGTCGGTGAATTTTACATCGAGATAGTGCTCCTCCGATTCTCCCTCCAGGGCCACCGCGTTGGCATCGCCAGCCGCATCTCCAGCTTGTATGGAACCACTACCGGAGCTCGACATGCCTGCGCCACCGCCGCCGCCGCCGCCGCCACCGGGGCCGATCAATACGGTCGGGCATCCGGGCGGAAGGATCGAGTCTGGTGGACCAACGCACGTGGCCATGTCGCCAACACAGGCGGCGGGCATACCGCAGATCAATACTGTCGGACATCCGGGCGGCATGATGGGGCCACCGACGTGTGGTATTGGCACCGGAGCAGGCGTCTGCATCGGGCAGACGTGCATATCTCCGACCCGGGCAGCCGGCAGTCCACCAATCAGCACGGTCGGGCAGCCCACGATAATGCTGCCACCGTGTGCAGTCATATCACCCAGTCGGGCTGCTGGTTTACCCATTGAAACGCCTCGAGGAAATTACGTGTACCTTCAACGTATTCACTATAAGCCCCGGTTCGCGCTCAAGTCAACGATTTACTTCCGGCACACAGAGTGTGTTTCTCCCTGCGGTCGATCCGAACTAGCGATTCTGAAACCGAAAGAACCGTTCCATGATCTCATGGGTCCCCTCAGCCACTTCGTGAGCAGAGCCGAAGACAGCCAAGCGACAGTATCGCCACCTACCACCAGACTTGCTGACCATCCTCAATCGTGAAGATGCGCTCGTCCTTCCGAGAGTCTTCCGCAACAATCCAGTACAAGCCTCCGGTTGGGACATGGTCAAACGACAGGGGTGCTCCGGATGCGGTGGCCTTCCCCAGAGACTGCCATTCACCCTTGCCAAAGTAGAAGAGCTCGTACTGGGTTCCGACGGCCAACGGCGCGACTTCCACGCCAATAGTAGAAGAAGTAATTTGGTCGCGGGTCATGGACGTCAGGGCTACTGCTGAGGTAGTCTCGAGATCGGCCTGCAGGTCATGACGCCGGCCGCCCTGATCCAGCATGAAAGGTGATCCGATCGACTGGATTTCTTTGTTGATATACAACGCCGGCAAATAGGCGACATTGACCCCCATGTCACGGAATATCACCGAGTCGCCAGTTATCCAACCCCAGTGGATAGCCTCCCAGCTGCCGCTGTTAAACACGCATAAATAAGCGATATCCACCGAATCGGGGACCGCCTCACCGAGGGACAAGGTAACATCGGTGACCCGAACATAGGCGCTGGTGACGTCGGTGTAGTTCTTGCCCCGCAACCACGGCGGGATCTCTTCCTGCTTGCGTTCCAGAAAAACCAGATTGTTCTTTTGCTGAGCGTAGGTCTTCCGATACGCCTTGGCCAGACCATAACTGAGGCTGTAGCTCCCCGGGTCGGCCTCGGCTCCCATGAACGGAACAACATCCCCCCCCTTAATCAGGAGCGCATTCCAGGCATGGTTGCCGGAGCTATTGGCCCAATACGGTGTGTAGTCGCTGGTAACAGCGATACCGTTGGCCCGTAGAGCATATATAGTGACGTTGGTCATGTCTTCGCATCGTCCCAGGCCACTCTCGAGCATCTCAGCATGTCCCTGGTCGGCAGGATGATAGTAGTATCGCTGATCGAAGCCGAACCACTTGCGCACGTCACGATTGATGATAGCGGCCGCCGTCGCCGGATCGGTTGGATCCTCCAACGAATCGACCACGTGACCATATTTGTCCCAGTAATACTGGCGCCAACTCTCCATCGGTTCGTTGCTGCCTCGGTAAGGCAATACATACTGGCAGAATTGATCGAAGCTCAAAAAGTGTGCCCAGGGGCGATCACGCCACGCCGCAAAGGCAAGATCGATTTGCTCAATGAGATAATCGGCGGTGACAGTCTCCAGATCGTAGACCCGCTCACCCTTGGCGAAGTCAAGCTCACCACGGGCCGCTTCGATGGTATCGATCGCGGCCAGCAATTCGTCGAAACTTGCGTAATCGACAGGATTGAAAGCTACATCTTCGTCCAGCGTGTCAACGAGGCGGTAGGTACTGTAGCAGTGCTCCTCCATGTTGCCGATCAGGAATAAGGCGGCCTGGTACTTAAGCGTATCCACGCCTCCGGAATAGTGCTCCAGGACGGCCTCCAGTTGAGGGGAGTTATCTCCGGCCAGGTCCAACGCCCGGCTAACATCCGGGGGCAACGAACTGATCAGAGAGCACGATACACCGATGACGATTATCAAAAAGGCACCTAGTGCCGGCAGCGAAGATCTGGACATGGCGGATTCCTTTCTCAGCCAACTCACAACACACTCATCTACTCAAAAGAAGGCAATTGTCTTATCAGCGGCAAGTGCTTTCCAAAGACGGATCAGATCTAGGCGGTGGTGGCGAAATCGGCCTGGCGAAAGGCTAGTCCTGCTGCTTGCTCGCCTTGCGCGATCCCTGATACATTTCAAACTTGAGCAAGCGGCACTCATGGGGCGGATTGTAGAGTTTGATGCGTCGCGAAGTGCGAAGACCGATGTGCTTGGCGGCAGTTCCGTTAGCTGTAAAAATGAAGGCGTTGTAGCCATCATATTGCTGCTTGAGGACATCACCAATACTGGTGTAAAGAGTTTCGATATCGGCTACGTAGAGCCGCTCACCGTACGGTGGGTTGATCACCAGGACGCCGGGGCCGGGAGGCGGGGTCAGTTTTGAGAACTCCGAACGTTGAAGCACAACATCGTTCTGAACGGCGGCTCGCTTGGCGTTGGCCGTCGCCATAGAGATGGCTTTGGCCGATATGTCTCCGCCGACAATCGGTACGTTGACCGACGGTATGATCTGGCTGCGAGCAGCAGCGAGTAGTTCCTGCCAAAGATCCGGCTCAAAATCAGACCAACGCTGGAACCCGAATGATTCTCTATTCAGTCCCGCGGCTATGCGACGGGCCATTAGAGCACCCTCAATAAGAAACGTCCCGGAGCCGCACATGCCGTCCACCAGTGCAACCGATCCGTCCCAGCCAGCCAGCTTCAAGATCCCGGCCGCCAGTACTTCGTTCAGCGGAGCGTCTCCGCCATCGCGGCGATAGCCGCGCCGTGTGAGCGCTTCCCCTGACGAATCAAGCGAGAGCGTGGCTACATCGCTGGCCAAGTGCAGGTTGATCCTCAGATCCGGATTCTTCAGTTCTACCGACGGCCGCTTCCCGAGCTTGTGGCGTATTTGATCGACGATAGCATCCTTGGTCTTCTGCGCAGCAAAAATAGAGTTGGAAATGCCCGAGTTATTGACGACCGCATCGATAACGAAGGTGTTTTCAGGAGTCAGGTAGCGGCTCCAGTTGATCCGGGCAACATTCTGATAGAGTCTATCGCCATCGCTGGCCCGGAAAATCCTGAAAGGCTTGATGATCCTCGTTGCCAGTCGGCAGTGCAAGTTGGCCGCATACATCAGTCGCTTGTCGCCGACAAACTCGACCGAGCGGTTCATCACCTTGACGTCATGCGCCCCAAGATCTGTCAACTCCGCCGCCAGGACCTCCTCCAAACCGAAGAGGGTCTTGGCAATCATACGAAACCTGTTGTCTACCGAATCCATTACTATCCCATATTGGTGTCTAACTCAGGCCAATATACGCTTGCGATCAGAGAATGCCAGTATGCAAATGTAGAAATAAGTGAGAAGAATCTTAGCGGCTGGGCTTGTTATCCGAGGGCGGTTTGGCAGTTGGCTGGAAGGGACAGGGTAGTAGATCCGGGCCTTCCTGGAACATGAAGCGGACCAAATATGTCAGATCGCCAATGTCGGGGATACCACCGCTGCCATCAACATCCATAACCTTGGGGCAGAATGGCTCCTCTCCCCCCTGAAACATGTACGTAACCAGGGCGATCAGGTCGCTGATGTCCGGGGCCGGGATACCATCGTCGTTGACGTCACCCATGAAGTCGCAGCACGCTATGGTGTAGCAGTGAGGACCATCCCAAGCCGGGATGATTTCGCTCGGGGTCTGAAGAATCCACTTCCAGTGACCACCATTGAAGTAGAACGACGAATCAAGACAGATGGTAAGCCCACGGGATTCGCGAGGGATCGGTCCGATTTGGAGAATCAAGCCGAGATCGTCGTAGAAGGGGGACAGACCGCTGGGTAAACCGATATTCTCGCCCAGACCAAGAAGGCCGACCGTATCGGCACCCGAGCCGGTGACACTGAAGTCTGTCAGGTACACACCCATTGGAAACTCACCGCGACCCATTTCAGGAGTAGTATCGAGTATGGTCGTAGTCCATTCTGCGCCATCGGGAGAGTAGACACGAAATCCGCTAGTTACGCCAATGGCGTACTCTGCATTGTTATTCTGGACACGAAAAGTAAAGAAAATCTGCTGACCGGTCTCCAAAACACCCGGCTCTGCCAGACCATTGACCCGCTCCAGGCTAATGCTCGCCTGGGACCAAGCCACCGAGGTCAGAACCAAGACAGCCCCAATCATCGCGAGTAACTTAATGGAGTACTTCATTTTCACTATTCTCAGAGACCCCTTATGGAGTCAGATTGGGGTGTAATATCAAACCCATTGGGGCGGTCGAATCCGGCCCCGGTTGCCGTCTGCTCACTTCATTATACAATATATCTTCCATCGGGATTTTGTCAATTCGCAATAGCTTCATTCGCCCTGAGAACAGGGTGTTTAGCCAGATTGTCCCATATCTGAGCAGGCGCGATTGGATCTGTAAACTGTCGAATCACAAACCTGCTGACTCACCTCAAATGATCAACCTTAACCGATATCCCCTTCATCCCAGCAAGTCAGGCTCCGCAGGGCTCGGGCGGCGTCCCACCTTGGAACATATACGTGACCAAGTGAATGAGATCTGAGATGTCAGGCTCTGGCTCACCATCGCCGTTGATGTCAGCGACCTCCATACAAGCCGGCTCCGGGCCACCCTGAAACATGTAGGTCACCAGAAAGATTAGATCAGCAATATCAGGCAGGCCGCTGCTGTCGTTGATATCTCCCCGCTCTTCACAGCAGCCAGAGGGAAACATCCCATAGGAGAATCCGGTGTTGGAATAGGAGCTGCCGCCAGCGATGTCTATAGCCTGCACCCGCCAGTAGTAGTAAGTCAACGGTTGAGAAGGCACCGGCGCGTAGAGGACCGTGTCATAAATATTATCAACCACCAGCGCCGAGGTGAACAAAGGGTCCGTATCAAATTCCAGGCGATAATGGACTTCATCACCATTGTCAGTGTCAGTTGTGGCATGCCACACCAACAGAGGGTAAGTCGCCGATACGGTATCGCCATTGGCGGGGAGTAACAAGTCAAAAGGCAGAGGCACCTCGTTGGAGGCATTGACAAATAGCGATCTGGCTGCCGAATAGGGGGCATACTCAAAACCATCGTGCGCCCGCGCCCGCCAGAAGTATTCCTCACCTTCACCAAGCGGATCAGCCACAGTCCAGGCCGTGATAAATGGCACGGCAGGCTGACCAATAACGGAACTGACCACTTGAGTCAGCCCGGCATCAGAGCAAACCTCAAAATCCAGAGTCAAAGCATCACCTTCCGGATCGGCCGGGCTGGCGACGGTCAGTTCCGGCGTCGCCACGGTTATCAAGGCAGCGTCGATCGGGTTGATCTGAAGCACGTTTTCACCGACCCCGTTGAGCCGGAAGGGCAGCGCGCTCCACGCGGACCAGCTGAGGCCGTTGTAGACTCGAACGCCAAGATAGTAGTCGTGGCCATCCTCAAGAGGATCGCCGGCGTAAGTAATCGTTGTGTCGCTTCCCATGATAGTTATGGGATCCCAGATATCATCACGATTGGAGCACAGTTCCCCGCTGCCGACCCGAACCTGATACTGCTCAACGGGATTCCCAGACGTATCGGCGACGCTCCAGACAAATTGAGGGGTGTGATTCAGGACGTTGGTGCTAACTTCACCGTCGATTGAGGGAGTTGACACGATTGGATTCAGTGATGAGGTCAGACCCTGCAAAAACGCCAGGACTCGCTTGAAGAGAGTCTCCTGATCGGCATAGCCGGTGCTCACGTGACTCGATGAAAGTCCTTCAAAGCCAAAGCTGAAGAGGACCAGACGGTAATCGCCGCTGTAGGACAGCGCGGTTATCTCGTCACTACTGGAAGCGAAAGCTGGGAGAGAGCCATTGAGGGTATCAATCACCTGCGGGTCAGTCTGATTTGTGCCGTTGCGCAGCCTGATTTTGATGCCGGAGCCGATGGACGATAAGCTGTTCCCATGCATGATCGGTACTTGGTCATCCAGGATGTACTCCGTACGCAAGTACTCGTGCAAGAAAGTCTGGTCTTCGGAATCGAGTTCGCGAACGATCGTCTGACCGGTCAGAAACAGGCTCCCTCCAGCATCCAGAAAGGCCTCCATTGATGAGACATCGGTGGTGGTGAGAACATCGGGACGGGCATCCCCCGACAGCCAGATCACGACCTGATAGTCAGTCAGGTCCGAGCCGCTGGGCGAGCCCAGCACCGACTTGTCGTAAACGTCATAGGGAACGCGCAGGATACCAAGTTGGTCACCGTATACCTGTTGCCACGAGCCTCCGTTGTCATCGTCAACGACCAGGACCTGCGGATTGCCGAGGGATATCTCGAAGCCAAAGGTCCGATCACCAAGGGGATTGTCACTGCTAATCACCAGGAAGAAGGAATCGATGCAGGTGCTGAACCCGGCCGGAATGGTAAACACCAGCGGTGAGCCACTGTTATTGGCCGTGCCCCCTTCCCCTGCCACCGTGCCAAGGGCGACACTCGGAGTCGTGAAGACAATGTCATTGTTATCACAATACATGGCGGCTTGGGTGGCGGAAGACTCCAGCCACAGATTATTGATGGCAAACTCGAAGGTAATGCTCTCCCCTACCTCAGCGATTCCGTTGCCATTGCCAAAATCAGTGTCATCAAAAATACCGCTGACTAGCTCGTAGCGAGGATGAGAATAGGCAATGTCAAAACTGGCATACATAATCGAATCAGGGGCGGAAATATCGTACACTCCCGCGCGAGTGGAAACATCACCATAGCGATGTGTGTTGGGCCAGGACAGATCATCAAAGGCCGTGCGATAAGGATCGTACCAGGGATCGAGACCATCACCCTGATTGTCTCCGTTTTCCAACTGGAACAGACCATCCGCCTGTTCGACCGCCACGAGTGGGTGCGTTTCATCGCTGTTTCCCCACTGGCTTTCATCGATATGATATATCACCAGACCAGATCCCGGAATACCCGGATCGAGATCACCCTTCTCTCGGTTCTCAACCAAGAAGTATTCGTTGCCAATCGTTCCGTTGGCCCAAACTCGGTAGGCTACCGGATT
>CAZHDS010000038.1:0-11835 GCA_964531495.1 uncultured Ignavibacteriales bacterium | reverse complement strand
GAGGGGATCGCCAGATCCACTTCAAGGTTGGTGATATTCGTGGGGGTGAGGAATCCGAGTTGGGCCTTGCACCAGGCATCGAAGAAGGCTGGCCGAGCGCCCCCCATATTCCAACTTCCGCCCGCCATCAGGGACCAATCGCCAATGCCACTGCTGGAGTAATCAGTATCGTAGAGGTCAGGCAACCCAAGAAAATGGCCGTATTCATGGGCAAAAACGCCGATAGTCATAATGGCCACGCCGTTCGTTTCTTCCGGCTCGGTCGTGTATTCGCTTATGTTCACTCCATCCAGAGTGAGAGTGCTGATCGACCACTGATGCGACCATATTTCGTGGATGCTGCCGGTCTGCTCCGCGCCCGTGCCGGCGTGGACGATGAAGACACCATCGATCCAGCTGTCATTGTCGTTATCATACACGGAATAGTCGACATCGGGATCGGCGGCCAGGATAGCATCCTCGGCCATGCCCTGAGCGTTCTGAGGGTAGTCGCCCCAACCATGGTCGCCTTGTACATAGTAGTCGTAGGTGTGCGGCATCCGATACCAGCCAACGACATTGCCACGGACGTGAAACGTGCCGTACGAGTTGTCTAGGTAGAATTCTGTCATCGAATAGTGGCCGTCGAGGTGGCTCTTGGAAAATAACTGGTAGTTGAATTCGGCGGCGGTGGGATCAACCCCCCCATCGGAGGACTGGTTGTCTGAGAAGTCAGCCAGAATCACTATGACATTGATAGTATCAACGTTGCCATCGCGCAAAGGCAATTGCCCGTCAGATTTTTGGAATGCGGTTGGGATGTTCTTAGCGCTCCAAGCCCCGCGCGATCGGAAATCAGCCATCTTCTCCACCAGCAGCTCCAACTGGCCGCTTTGTTTCAGTTGTTCGACCAATTCCGGCGCGGGTGGCATCGACCACACCGCTGTAGCTGCGAGTATCAAGATGATGATTGTGGCAAGACGACAAACGCGACCGACTTGGCGGCCTGAACTGGGGCTGGTATAGGACACGGTGGGACCTCCGATGGTACAAGGAACTCTCTGGCTATTAGCAAGATACAGCTTTGCCTAATCCTGTCAACAGTTCTCCTATCGGCGAGGTTCCGCCTCTTATGAAGACACCGCCATACCGAATCGATTTTGGGGACCAAATTCCAAAGAATCTGAAGACTACAGAAGACCGCTGCGGGTCAGACATCCGGCCACCGGGTGGGGACCTTCACCGAACATGTACTGCACCAAGTGGATAACATCGGCAATGTCAGGGGCGGTACAGTCGCCGTTGATATCCATCACAAAGGCCGGTTCGGCCGGAGGACCGTTGGCAAACATGTAGGTCACTAGAAAGACCAGATCGGCGATGTTGATTTGGTGCGAGTGATCCAAATCACCCGGCAACCAGGTCCAGAAACGAACCTCGTTAGAGGTTGCCGTCATGCCCCGCTGGTCAGTTGCGACCACGCGCCAGAAATACTCTGTGCCGTAGGCCAAAGAATCACACAGCGGAAAATCGATGATAGTGCCGTTTCCACCTATGGAATCGTAGTCGGTAGTCAGGGCAAAGGAGGGATCGTTTGCGATTTCCAGGCGATAGTAAACGGTGTCAAAAGGATCAGGATCCAATGACCTACGAAAAGAAAACACCGGCAGCATCTCGAACAGTGGCATGTCGGCGTTGTCGTTGGGGAAGTCCGCGCGCGGCGCTGTAGGGGGCTCCGGGATGGCATCGATCCAGAAACACTCGGGCACCGTCCAAGGCGAGCTCCCGCCTTGGTTGTCATGGGCTCGGACTGTCCACCAGACTGGAATGTTGTCATCGATCGGCCAGCCAAACACGTACGATGTCGAATCCTGGCCTTCCGGATACTCGAAAGCGGACTCATACAGAACATCACCGAACAGACTGTCAGGTATCGCCAGAACATCGTAGGTAACCGGGTCGCCGTCAGGATCGTGAGAATTTAGAAACCACAGCACCGGCAGGTTTGAGTTCAGACTCAGGTGATCAGTCGGTCGCAGTGGCGTCGGCGCTGTCGGCGGCTCGTTTTCCTGGGCCGAGACTTGTTCGATCACGAACAGTCCTAACGTCAAGACCACAATCCACTGGGTGACGAACCGAGTCATCTTACATCCCGCTATTTCTGGCATCAGCCGTCCCTGATCCCTTGTTTATTGGCCGCACCCCGAGACGCGGCAATCAGTCCTGCGAAATCAATATAACCTCCCCCACAATTCGGGTCAACATCAATAGACTGGCCCAACGCAAAAGACGGCCACCTCGTTTCCGAGGCAGCCGTCCGAAAATCATGGGGCTGTGGCACCTACGGAACGCAGTTGAGCGCCGGGCCCTCTTGGAACATGAAGGTAACGAGGTAGATGAGATCCTCGATATCAGGACCGATACCGTTACCGTTGACATCAACGGAAGCCATAAACGGTGGCTCGGGGCCATCCTGGAACATGAAACCTACCAGATAGATTAAATCGGCGATATTTGGTCCCACGCCATCGTTGTCAGCATCGCCACAGAGGAAGGCCGATGCGATAAGGATCGAGAACCCCCTCTCGGCGATACTCCCGACATCGTCCGCGACTTCGGCTGTGAAGGATATCAGACCGGTATCGAGAGCCGCCCCGTCGAGCACTCCGGTGGGTAGCAGCGCAATGCCAGTATCATCGAGATCGCTATACTTGTCACTCCAGCTCATCGAACCGGTTCCGCCGGTTGCCAGCAACTCAAAGTAGTAGGGCTGACCGACTACTCCATCCGGGAGGGCTGTGGTCGTGATGGCCACAGCCGGATTGATCGAGAACGAGAGCAGCTTCTGATCAGTCGCCATAGCTTCGTCGGAAACCAGGGCCGTGAAGCTAATGGGACCGGCGGCCGTGACAGTTCCACTCAACAAACCGGTACTGGGCAAGCTCAAGCCCGTTCCGACGAGATCATCATCCAAATCGATCCACCTAAGCACACCAGTGCCACCGGTAGCCTGCAGCTGTTGGGAATAGGCCACTCCAGAGGTCCAGTCGGGCAGGGTTTCGGTCGTTATCGAAGGCGAATTCTCGTCGCAGACATAGCCCACGACCTGAACGTCATCGATGTTCCAGCCACAGTACTGCCAGGAACCATCGGAAACGCCCATTGTGAAGCGAACGTAGACTGTCGGCTGGCCATCGGCGGCAGCAGAGATGTCGAACGACCACTCGTTCCAGGAATCATCCTCAATGGTTGCCGCGTTGGACCAGATAGTAGTCCAGCTAGTGCCGTTGTTGCTCACTCGCACGTACGCATGATCGTAGGAGGGCTGCTCAACCCCCAGCCAGCGCCAAAATGACAGCGTCACATTGACGGCATCGCTGCAATCAAGCGCGGCCGACGTCACATGGTGTTCGGGCATGCCGGATTCGTAGTCACCGTTGAGATTGTATCCGAGGACATTCGATCCCGAGTGACCGCTGGTCGGATCAGGGTTGCCATAGCCTCCGCCACCACCGGTGGGAACGCCTCGGGCCCAGAAGCCGCTGGATATAGTCCAGCCCAAGTCGCTGTCGAAGTCGTCGCTGAGCAGAACCAGCTGTTCGGTGGCGGCATCGGCTGAGTAAACTCCTTCCAGGGCTGGTGGGTCGCGGAACTCGCCTTCTGCGACTTCGTCGGCCGAGAAGTAGTACTCAATCGCCTGATCGCAGTCAATCGCCGGAAGTTCCGCTTCGTAGAGATTGGCAGTAACTTCTGTCATACCCACAGCCATCCACCCCTGCCCCGCAATGTTGTAGTGCAGATCGCCACTACCCGACACGGGAATCCCGTCGTAGAGGCCGGACACCGCGACGTTGACTACTGTCGTCTGACCCGGCAACACGAAATCTGGCCGACCGTTGGGATAGGCAAAGGCCAACGACGGCGATGGTCCGGCGGTCTGGCTGACGGCATAGCAGGTCGCCAACCCGGCCTTGATGACTTTGGTCATGTACGGAAACGTCATGTGGGTTGTGCTATCCTGCGACGAATGGTAGACCTCAGAGAAAATATACTCATGAGCCATGACGATGGTGTAGCCCTCCTGGTGGAAAGGCCAATGATCAGAGGCTGATATATTACCCCACAGATGCCCCGTCAGTCCGACCAGGGAGTCTGCCAGCTGATTGAATAGGTTAGGGTACTCCATCTGGTCGCCGTGGTAGGTCTTGACATCGGCGGAGTTTCCGATGTTGGCGATCATATCCATGTTGAACATAAGCACGATGTTGTCGCCCGCTGTAGCGGCCGCTCCGGCATAGTGCTCGGATCCGTTGAGACCCGACTCTTCAGCATCGAAAGTGATGAAGATAATGGTCATATCGCAATCAATGTCAGCCAGCACGCGGGCTATCTCTAGAGTCCCGGCAGTACCCGAGCCATTGTCGTCAGCTCCCGGCGATCCGGAGACAGCATCAAAGTGCCCGCCAATGACTACCTGGTGATCGGGGAAGCGCGTACCGACCTTCACGGCCACGACATTGTTGTAGCCACTGCTGAAGGGATCGAGGTAGACCGAGTCGTAACCATAGGAGACAAACTCGTCGTGAATCCAGTCACGGGCAGCAAAGTTACCAGCCGACCCCTGCACCCTTGGCGGAAAGGCCTGGAGTGCGTACATGTAGTACTCGATCGAATCCTGCAGGACCAGACCGGCAAGAGAATCAAGGGGAACCTCAATACCGCGCAGTGCGAAGTCGAGGGACTTGCCCTGAGTAGGCTCCTGGTAGCTGATCTTCACCGAGCGCCCTGCCACAGGCACCAATTGCGGTTGGGTCGCGGCAATTGACGGATCAGTCAGATCAACCTGATAGAGCCTTAGTTCGCCGTCCTCAAAGACCAGGGGATATCGATCCTGGTTGGCGTTGTCGAAGCGATTGTCAAACGCCAGTCGGTCCTTTTCCACTCCGCTAGCAACCAGCACAGCCTCAAACTCTGCTTCCGGCAATTGCGTGGCCGTCTGGCCTTTGGCCAACACCAAAAAACCATCATTTAGTCGGGCAATAGCCTCCGCTCCCGTGCCGCGCAATTGTTCGGCCTGTTCCGAACTCGTAATGGTCACGCGATAGAGATCATCAGCCGAGACAGCAAGACTCGCGACGAGAATCATCAGCACGACTACGATACTTATCTTCATCAGTCACTCCTATTTGATCACGGACAGGTCAAGTCAGGGCCGTCCTGGAACATGAACGTCACGAGATAGATGAGATCCTCGATATCAGGACCGACACTGTTGCCGTTGACATCAACCGATTCCATATGGGCTGGCTCGGGGCCATCCTGGAACATGAAACCTACTAGATATATTAGATCGGCGATATTCGGTCCCACACCATCGTTGTCAGCATCACCACAAAGGAACGGATCCTCGCAGAGATACGATACGACCTCGAAGTTGTCGACGGCTGACTCGACAATGCTCTGTGGATCACTGTCATTGGCCGTGAACCTGACCTTCATCTGGGTCGTCAGAGTTCCTCCGGCGGCCAGAATTTCGCCACTCGTGACATCATGATGGTGCCAGGCCATACCGCCGTGAGTATCATGACGAGCTATCTCGTACCATGGGCCAGAACCGTCGTTATCGTTGATCTCCAGAAGCAGACGATCTATGCCACCGCCAGCATCGGTCAGGTACAAGAAGTAGTCGTACGAAAGTTCTCCCCCTGCAGACATATCGAAGGCAGGGGATGTCAGTACGACGCTACCGCCATCGACATCGGTGTTGCCGTTGACATTCTCGGTCAAATAGCATGAACCGCTACCGCCAGCCGCTGATTCCGGATCGTAATCCCAATTGGCATCATTGACTGGCACACCGCGCTGCCAATAGCCGTTCGTGGCCCCTGAATAGGTTGCCACCCAACCCTCATCGGAGTCAAAACTGTCGCGGAAAGGTATCATCTCAGTGGTGGCGACAATCACCGCGTGGGGGTTGCTCACTCCTGGATCATAGAACATCCCTTCGCTCGCCTCCTCGGCGCTGAAGTAGATATCCAGCACATCGTAACAATCCGCCGCTGGCAGCGCCGCCTCATAGTGACCGGCGCTAAGCTCGACTAAGCCAACATCGACCCAACCTTGCCCGGCGACGTTATAGTGAATCTCGGGGCTGGTGGAGACCAGCACGCCGTCGTAGAGTCCCTCGACAACTACTTCAAAAGTCGTGTCCTGGCCTGGCAATACATATGCCGGCAGACCGTCCGGATAACTGAACGCCAGACCAGGCAAGGGCCCCTCGGTTTGACTGACAAAGTAGGTCGCGGCCAGAGCCGAACGCACCAACATAGTGTGGTACGGAAAGCTCATGAAGGTCGTACTATCTTGAGGCGTATGGTATACTGGCGAGAAGACATACTCGATGAGGAATGTCGCCGTATAGCCCAGCTGCGTGAAAGCCCAATGATCGGACTGGGCGATGTTTCCAGACATATGTCCGGTAAGACCCAACAGCGAGTCTGCCAATTGGTTGTAAAGCTCGCTGTAGCCGGTTTCGGTGCCGTGATAGACGGTCACTTGGTCGGTATTCCCAGTGGCTCCCACCATATCGAGGTTGAACATGTAGACGATGTTATCACCGCGAGCAAAAGCATCGTCAGCGTAGTGATAAGCCCCGTGCAGGCCAACTTCCTCGGCATCGAAAGTGACAAAGACGAAGGTCATGTCGGTCTCGACATCGGCAAGAATCCTGGCCAGCTCGATAACTCCAGCCGTGCCGGAGCCATTGTCGTCAGCGCCCGGCGATCCGGGAACGGCGTCCATGTGAGCCCCGACTACGATCTGATGCTCTGGAAAACGGGTGCCCAGCTTGGTAGCCACGACGTTGTAGCAGCTGTTGGAGTTGTACGAGAAGGGATCCAGGTATACGGAATCGTAGCCGTACTGGACAAACTTGCTCTGGATCCAATCGCGCGCCGCATGGTTGCTGGCCGTCCCGTAAACACGGCCGTTGAAAGCCTGCAGCGTGGACACAAATGACTCCAGAGAGTCCTGCACGATTAGATTCAGGAGCGAATCGATGTCCAACACCTCTCCCCGCATCTGCGAAAAAGAGCTGGTCTTCGGGGCGCTCCATTCGATCGTCATATTCTTGTTATGGATCGCCATGACATCGTTGTCAGCTATCAAAGCCGGATCGATCGACGATACGTCGAGCAGGCGCAGTTGACCATCACGATAGAGCACCGGAAACCTCTCGGCATTGACTTCGTCGAAGCGCATATCCAGCGCCACGCCATCTCTGCTTACTCCTTGGGCAAGCAATTTCGTTTCGAGGTGCGAGGCCGCCAGTCTTGCTGAGGACTCGGCCCCAGCGAGAATCAGGTAGCCGTTGTTGAGCCGCACGATTGGCTCGACGTTCCAGGACTGAAGCATCTCTGCCTCGACCGAGCTATTTACTTCAATTTGGTATAGGTCGTCCGCTTGGGACACACCCGCCAGTCCTAAGAAAATCGAAAATAGCACTAACAGTTTTTTCACCTTGACGCCTCCGTACTTGGTTATCGCAGACCGCAAAAACAGGGAGCCTGGGGTTTTCGATGTCGGATCATGAGGAATTGACCATCACTTCGCACGCACACTGAGATGAAGGTCAGGTCGTAAGGATCGACAGACATCGCGAAGGATACCCGGTCGAGCGGACTAATAAGGCGCCCGGGATCGCAGTGGATCCCGGGCGGCATAGACTATTCGCAGATCAGATCTGGGCCATCCTGGAACATGAACTGAACCAGGTAAATGAGATCTTCAATGTTAGGACCGATACCGTCGCCATTGGCGTCGGTAGAACCCATGTGGGTCGGAGTCGGACCCTCCTGGAACATGAACTGGACCAGGAAGATCAAGTCCTCTACATCGGGTCCGTCACCATCGTTATCGACATCACCGCAAATGTATGACGGCCGTACATCGATAGTCAGTGGCATCTCGGCAGAGCTACCCACCGCATCGCTCGCCTGAGCCGTCAGGCTGATGACCTGGACCGTCCCCGGAGTGCCAGAGATCAGGCCGCCGGTCGTCATGCTCAGTCCAGTACCGGCGAGATCACCGTTCTTGTCGGACCACGAGACAACGCCCGTTCCTCCAGAAGAGACCAGCTGCTCGGAGTACGCGGCACCACCGGCACCGTCTGGCAAGCTGGTGGTCGTGATGTCTACCGCTGCGTTGACGGATATCCCCAGCAATTGCTGATCGTCCGCTCCGATTTCGTCGGTGGCCCGAGCCGTGAAGTCAATATAACCAGCGCCGGCAGGCGTACCAGAAACCAGACCGGTCGCCGACAGGGTCAGACCAGTTCCACCCAAGTCAGCAGTCAGATCAACCCAGACTTTGACGCCGGTTCCGCCAGTAACCGTCAGTTGCTGCGAGTACGCCACACCTTCAGTCCACTCAGGCAGAGTGGTGGTTGTGATATCAACCACGGGGTTGACATCGACGCTCAGAGCCTTTTCGACGACTCCCTTGCTGTCGTCGGTTACTTGAGCCACGAAGGCAAGATGACCGGCGCCAGTGGGCGTCCCGTCCAGCAGACCGCCGGTCGAAAGAGCCAAACCGGTGCCGACAAGATCATTGTCGCGATCGGCCCACAGGACCGTTCCGGTTGCATTGGAAACCTGAAGTTGCTGCGAATAAGGCTCGCCGACGGTCCAATCAGGCAGGTCGTCAGTAACGATCTGCAGCGAAGTCTCCGCGCAGGAATAGCCGAAAACTTCCAGGTCGTCGATGTTCCACCCGCAATAGGCCCATGAGCCGTCGGTCGAACCCATCGTGAAACGAATGTAGACGGTCGGCTGACCATCGGCTACACCGGAAATGTCATACTCATGCTGAGTCCAGGAACCATCTTCGATCTCGCCGCCATTCTCCCAAATGGTTGTCCAGGAAGAGCCGTTGTTACTTACCCGGATGTAGGCATGATCGTAAGACGACGTTTCAACACCCAGCCAACGCTGGAAGCGCAAAGTGGAACCAACCAGTTGACTGCAGTCAATTGCCGGACCAGTGACGTGCGTTTCGGACATGCCATCTTCGTAGTCACCACCCAGATCATAACCCAGAACATTGGTGCCGGAGACAGCCGACCCTGGATCGGGGTTACCATACTCGCCGCCGCCAGCCGTAGCCGCGCCGCGCTCCCAATTCCCGGTGCCACTCCAACCCAGTTCGCTTTCAAAGTCGTCAAAGAAGGCGCTTGCCTCTTCGGTGGCAACAAAAGCTGCGTAGTACGAACCGGGCTCCGGATCGTATACCGTGGCGCCACCGATTTCATCACAGCTGAAGTAGAACTCCACCGACTGGAAGCAGTCCAAGCCTGGAATAGTCGCTTCGTAGAGGTTGGTGGATATCTCAGTCATGGCCGACGAAGAGAAGCCGCCGCCGTCTATGGCGAGATACATCGTGCCCGTTCCCGATAGTGGTGAGGACTCTTGCGCCTCCACCAGGACTTCGAACGTAGTCGCCTGGTTCGGATTCAGAAGCGTCGGCTGGCCGTTCGGATAGCTGAAAGCGATCAACGCCAGCGGAGGAGCATCGAGATTGTGATTGCCAAAGCCGGTCGCGATTTCATAGTAATGCGGTGTACCGTTGGCGAGATTGCCGTCGTCATCGTCCAACGTCAAATAATCGATTGTAATCTGCGGCGTGATCTCGGTCCCGGTATGCAGCAGTATGGCATTGACCGCCAGATTGGCAATGATTGCCTTGTAACCTGTTCCGCCAGCGGCAGCCAGCTCGGTCCGAGTATCCCACACACTGCCGGATATCACTCCACCGCAATAGTGGATAGAGCCGCTGCAGGGGTACTGCAGAGTATTGTCAGCGTTACGAAGCGGGTTGAGGCAATCATTGAGATAGAACCCGTAGCCAAGACCCGGGTCGTCAGCAATCAGGGCTGCAACGACATCGGACATGCCCTCGCCATATTCACCCTGGCCAGATCCGGCCATGTTGATGATATGGTGACCATACTCATGTTGTGAAACGCTGGCGAAAGAAGTATTGCCATACGAGGAGCTGGATTCACAGAAATTGATCGATTGCTCCGAAGGACTGTACCAGGCGTTGCCAGGACAGTATCCATCGGTGCGGTTAACCGATACCGGGAAGCCGGTTTGGTTGTAGATCGTAGGGTACGTAGGATTATACCTCAAGACCCAATCACGCACTTCGTTGGCATTGTGATAGCCATTGGTCTGAGCGCGTATGTGTTCTTGGTTGTCCAGGAAATTATGGTAGAATTGCGCCGGCCCCGGTGGCGTCACCGTCATCGTATCGGCGACTTCGGCTCCCAGATAGTTGGTCACATCGAAGTAAGTACCACTCAAACGAGACACCACCTGCACAGAACCAGTTCCGGCGTTCGTGATGGTGTAGTCACCACGATCATTGGTATAGGCAGTGCCGCCACCAATGATCTGCACCTGGGCATATGGGAAAGCGGCGTAAGTCGAAGGCGTACATTCCATCGACTTAGGTCCTGGAGTTCGGTTACCGCCCACACTGCCGTTAACGTCCTCAAACACGATGCGGTCTTCCTTGTAGAGGATGGCACCGGTTTCGATATCTATGACATAGAGGAATTCCTCGGGGAAATCACTGGTGCCAGTAAATGTAGCCGCCATACGCGGCGTATCCCATTTGTCGGCACCACCGGCATAGATGACTGTCTCCTGCTCGGTGAAATCGGTCAGGCTGGTTTCGTCCCCACGAGCCACCTGCTCAGCCATTGCCGAATAGCCGGCCTTGGAGACATCCACCTGGAAGCCATCAAGATCTTTCAACGTGGAAACAGCCAACACCACCGGATGATTCGCTTCAGTGCGAGTCAGCACTCGAAGCTCGGATTGGAAAACTGGGATACCATCGACAACTTGCCGGTAGTAAACGAGGTCAAATTTGTAAGTGCCGGTCTCCTCGTCATACATGACCGGTTGGCTGGTCATCGACCGAGAAGTCGGGCTGCCTGGCACCAAGTCCCTGGCCTCAACACCAAAGACTGCGGCCCCCTGGGCCACGAAGGTCTCAGCTGCGTCTTGAGCGGTCACGCCACCGCCAAAACTCTCACCGTACAACCGCGTTACGGCATTGCCGGTCTTGTAGGATTTCAGTTGCGGTCGGGAAATGCTAAAATCGTTCAAGGCCTGCTGAGATTGCACCAGCCTTTCCTTGCTGGGTTGGGCCGACTGTTCGTCATTGGACGGCCCTGCCGCCAACACCGCTGCACATAGCAGTAGCACTGACAGGATTACCAAATACCTGTACATGAGTCCTCCTTGGTCATTGAAGAAACGATAGTGATCAATAATGTGATTCCACGTTTTGCCGGGCAGTTGCTGTTTGTAGACCACGTAAAATACGGTAACTCGTTATAAGATAGCAAGTAGATTGATTATGTCAACATTTATCGGGGCGCTGCCTGGCGCTTTTATTGGACTAATTTGGCCCACTTTAGACCCGCAATCCTCCAAGTCGGTGAGTCAACCCAGTTTTGAGCGGAACCTTAAGAGGGACGCCCCAGACGGGAACATCCCTCTTGGAATCAAATATCGTTTGGCCCGCAACTACTTAAGACACTCGGCGTATGACCGGCCAAAATGGTCGGACTCTGATGAGCTTCTCCCCTACCACCAGCACATGCAGTCCGGTGTGTTCTCATCAATCCAGGAGGGCGGATAGGGGCCCTCCTGAAACATGTAGCTCACCAAGTAGATTAAGTCGGCGATGTCAGGAGTGTAGCTGAGGTTGCAGTCGATATCGGTGTCGGGCAGAATAGCCCCCTCTTCATCGCAAGGGACGTAGCCTGAATTGAACATTTCGTTG
>CAZHDS010000037.1:0-20658 GCA_964531495.1 uncultured Ignavibacteriales bacterium | reverse complement strand
CCGGGTCGCTCAGTCCGAATGTCTATGCGATAAACCAAATTCGAAGAAGATTCCTCACTGCCCTTGCTACGCATCTCGAGCAACTCTGCCTTGGTCAGCTTGATCTGGCTGGTCGAGAACTGTCGCTCCCATTCTGTCCCGTGCTCGTTGCCAATATGACAGTAGTAGGCAGCGTCGGAGGGTTCCAGGTCATAATCGATGGCCAAATCATCAAAGTCTATAACAAGGTCATCGTCATGGTAGAGCTCGAAATTATCCAGAGGGTTGACCTTGCCGAACCAATAGCGCCCGATCTTGTCTCGCCTTTCGATGAGGGTCGTAAGCAAGTACTCTTCGGCGGCTGGGTCGCTGAACTGGCCGCTCTTGACCAAAGCGCGCAGATCATCATCACGCCAAGCCATGACGATCTTGGCCCCCCAGTAGGCATCCCGGTCAGTTCGTTTCTCGAAGGCTGGGTTGGGGATGATAGGCTCGAATTTGCTCGGATGAAAGTTGGCCGACTCAAAATAGCCGACCGCCGGGGGAAGGGAGTCCCTGGTGGCATGCTCCCAGGGCCAAACGACTGTTCCCAATGAGACCATCGAGATTGCCGCCTGCTTCAAATCGAAGGTATTGGCGTAGCCCTTCTTGTGAGGTTTGGCTCTCTGACCGTCCGAGCCGAAGGTGGAACCAAAATCGATCAGGTAGTGCCGCAAGTACCCCGTGCCAGCCTCTCCTTCGTAGACATCCAGGCTGTTGTGATCCTTCGTGTCGTAGTGATTGACAAACGATGCGATCACATAGAGACCCCGGAGTTCACGTCTATCCTGATGGGGAGATCGGTCGTTGGCATCATCTTTGCGAAGGCCGTCATAGCTGAAGGGTCCTTTCACGTTGCCCAGCGAAAGCGAAGCTAACGAACGTATCCGACCGTCCACGCCGTGGTTGATCTGTCCCAGGATGTCGTCCAAATCGGCTTGAGTGAAGGGTCGTTTGTTGCCGGCCTCATCCTTGATCGTGGCTCCATCCTTGATGCGCAGCATCTCCGGCCGCCAGTATACGATCGTTTCTTCGGGGACGTTGTAGCCGCATCCGTGGAAGAAGCGCGAGCCCATTGCCCCCGCAGCGGTGGCCATCTCCGGGTTGTCAATCGGATCGAACTTGATGATGTACTGATATCCGCGACTGTCCTCAATCCAGAAGCCGGGCGTGGCGCCGCCTACCTTGGGGCGAAAGACGGTCCACAGGCCGGTCGTGTCGGGTCCACTGGTCGCATTGCGACCAAGGGCCAGCTCTTCTGACTCCATGCGCTGCAAACCGTGCCGGTTTGTGAACCAGCTGCTGTTGGGCACTTCATCGTAGGCGTTGATATTGCAGGCTTGCTCCGGGGCTCCGAACAGCTTGCGAAAATTGCGTTCCAGGTCAGCTGCTTCTTCGGCCTGATCAAAGGCCGAGCGCTTGATCGAGGTCCAGATAAGTTCCGGTTCGTTGTACTCCGGCTCCGGGATGCTGCGCCGGTCGTCATCAACCCAGTAAGGTCCTTCCTTAGATGACTCCGGTGGACCGGAACATGAGATTGACAACACGACCAGGGCAAAAACCACGAACATCATGCTGGCCAGTGTTGTTGGTGTCGGACGACTCACAAGGCCTCCGAGAAACTCAGGTAGAATCGCGGCTCTTCGTCACAGAAGGCGGCTCCGGTGATCAACCGAGCGCCCTCGCTCCCCCATAGGCGCAATCCGAAGCCAGATGACCAGTGCCATTCGTGCCAAGTGAATTCGGTCGAGATCGACTCGAAAACCCGCCCTTGATCGACAAACACAAAGGCATCGACGATGTCCCAAATTGGATAACGATACTCGAGTGAAGCCAGAATGCGGTCATCATCGCCGAAACGTCGGCTGCGGAAACCTCGCAAGTGTTCGCTGCCTCCCAGGGTGGTCCGCAAATAGAACGGCGTGCCGGGGCCACTGTCGGGGCGCCATGTCTCCTCGGCCATTAGCCGAAAAACGAATGTTCGGCCGCGATAAACCTCCACAAAGTGACGCAGATCAACGTTGGCGCGAATATACTCGAGTCCTCGCGATCGACGTACCCCGTGGTGATAGCTCAGGCCGGCGCCGTGGTAGCCGCCGGAGGTCGTGTGCCCCGGATGATTGCGACTGTCATGAGTCAGGCGGGCACCAACGCTCCAAAGGCGACTGTCGGAAATCTCAGCGTCGGTCAGAGCGAAGTCTTGCGCTATAGTATCGAGACTCCCCTCCACCTCTGGGTCTTCGCCATGGCCCAGATTGTACGTGCCATAAGTGGCCTCAAAACTAAGCTTGACCCGATCCAGCGGTGCGAAATGCCATCCGAATCCAGCGATGGTACGCTCAAGGTCTACGGCCACTTCGTTGCCAGTTTGACTGTTGTTGCCCGGGCCAAGGTAGCTCCAGCGGGGACGCCGGCGATGGTCTATCGACACATAGGGCTGGCGAAAGGGGCCGAATTTGTTGGGAGCCGTGTAGCTCAATGACAGACGTCGGTAGTCGCGAGTGGAGTAGGTGGCCTTGATACGCAGCCGTTCCCACTTTGTGAAGACTTCGCGCGAGGTGAACGTCACACCCCCAACCCAGCCTTCATCAGAGCCATAATCAACTACCGGGAGAAACCCCCACACGCGCCCAGGCCCTTTGAACCAGGAAGCTACTCGCTGGGTGGGAGCGGTGAGGACGACTTCATTGACAGTGAAGTCGAGAGCCGTTCTGACGGTCCATACAGGAAGATCTAGGGCGAGCTGCGGGATTGCCAGAGCGGTTCCCAGGACGCTCTTCTTTTTGGGCTCAGCTGGAGGACGGATCCGAGTGGTGTCCACATCGTAGGCGGCGACTGAACCGGCCGCGATCAGGACCAGGCCTAAAAACAGACTGAGTGCTCGAATTCGGGCTGTTTGCGCCAATAGTGTCACTAGTTGAGCCTCCGATACTGCCGACAGTTGATCAACCCACCCCAGAATTAAGGTCCGACACTGGCCCGAGCCAAGCAAATAATTCTACGATACTCGGTCGGGAAGAGGCCAATGCCTTGTTCGTAGAATCGTCCATACCACCCCGGCCTCAGGATTGAAACCGAGTCAGCGGACTCAAAAAAGTGTGAAAAACTAATGAATTAGTTTGAACTTTTTGAAAATCACGCGTATATAGAAATATGCAATTACTAATTCCTTAGGAGTAAGGAAAGGACTCGCTCCATGGCCCGAAAGCGAACACCGAATCTGACTGAAGCTGAGCTGCGTTTGATGACCGTCATCTGGGAGCTGGGTGAGGCGACGGTCAATGATGTTATGCAAGCTCTGCCGGACGATGTCGGCTTGGCCTACAACACTGTCTTGACGACTATGCGTATTCTTGAGCGGAAAGGCTACCTGAATCACGAAAAGCATGGGCGGGCACACACTTACTGTCCTACGATCTCCAGAATACAGGCGCAGAGCAAAGCCGTGCGACACATGGTGCAGAGTCTGTTCAACGACTCGCCGCAGCTTCTCCTGCTGAGTGTTCTGGAGAGTGAGGAGTTGTCCCCTGATGAGCTTGAGCGCTTGCAGCAAATGTTGAAGGCTAAGGAGTAGGGTATGGAGGTTGGAACGATCTATGAGTTTCTAAGCAATCTGTCCCATGACAGTTTGTCCTTGGCCCTCAACGGGCTCTTGTTAGGAGTATGTCTCGCCGCTGGCACCTTGCTCCTATGGCGCTACATCAAGGATCAAGACGCGGCCACTAGCTATGCTGCCTGGTGGCTGGTATTGTCGGCTGTGATCGTGGCTCCCTTGCTTTTGTCAATGTCATCGAACCAGTCTTCGCCGACACATCGTTCAGTCGTCACCGCCAGCGCGGTGGCTGAGGACAGGGGAGAGACAACGCCTTGGATAGCGGTGGCTGTTCCTGAGGAGTCGCGGCCGCAAGAGATCGCACCGCTGGCAATGTCATGGCACGAATCGTTACCCGTGGCAGCCCCAATAGGAAGTAGCTTGGAGGCCTCATCCCGATGGCGTGATGCTGGCAAGCTGTTGGTCGGTTTGATCCCTATTTCACTCTTTGGTATGTGGCTCTGTATCTGCCTGGGGCTGATGGCCCGACTATGGCGGGCTTTCCGGACCATGACCGCTATCAAACGATTGGCCAGTCCCTTGCCGTTTGATCTAGCTGCGCGCGCGCGCCGTCTGGTGCGTGAGTCCGGCCTGAGTCGACCTGTATTTGTGGGAGTGTCAACCCGAATCAAGTTTCCGATGGCGGCCGGGTTGGGCGACCCGACGATACTCATCCCTGAGTATCTCCTGGCGAAGCTGGAACCTGCGGAGATGGATGCCATCGTCTTGCATGAACTAGTCCATCTGCGACGTTGGGACGACTGGACCAAACTGCTGCAGCGCATGATTGAGGCGATTCTGTTTTTCAACCCGGTGGTACACTGGATCGGTCGCAAGCTGGATCAAGCTCGTGAGATGGCCTGTGATGACCGGGTTGTCGCACAAACCGGACAGCCTACTGACTATGCCCGTTGCCTGACCAAGTTAGCCGAGATAAATGTATCCGGACGGGGTCTACTGGTGCCAGGAGCGCTGGTCAACCGGAAGTTTATTTTTCGCCGTCTGGACCGAGTTCTGAACACTGCTCGACCAACTTCCGGACGGCGATCAGGGCTTCATCTGGCTGCCATAGCGGCGACCGTGTTTCTGGCTGTGACTTTGCTCGTGCAGATATCTCCGGCCGTCTCGCTGCCGCTGGAACCGCTCTCTTATAATCAGCTGGCTGGTGGTGTGAACTCATTGCTCGAGAGCTTCGCTCAGGAGGACGGTGCGGAGTCCGTCGAGGACAAATCTGCGAATCTGAGTCTTGCTGACATCGGATCCCGAGATTCGTCACTGAAGATGCTGGCTCTCAAGGATACCCAGTTGGCCGCAATACCGGCGGCGTCAACTGCAAAGGACCGGCAACGCTCCAGCCGACAGAAACCAGCGGCTGACCAGGATAATGATACTTCGGACCCGTGCGGTGCCGCTGAGGAAGCCTCAGAGGTCGAAGAACTCGAGCCAGACGTTGAAACGCTCGGTACGAATGTTCTTCAGGATGAAGTCATCCTGGATTCCGACGACGAGCCGGAGCTGGTGGATTCATCTGGCCTGGCGCAGGTTCAGGATGGCACCGCAGTCGATGATATTGACGAGACCGGTCGTGGCAGGCGCTCGGGAGGCGTCATATCTGATGCCGTTGAATGGGTTGGGGATGTCTTCGATGGATCCTGGCGAGGGACGATGATTTCCCATGACGATGAAGGTCGGACGGAGATCACTTTCAACGACGGTCGCAACAAGCTTCGGGTCGAATACGAGGGGACTATCGAGTTTTCGGACGACGATAGTGATATCCTGTCGATGTCTGACGGGGCCTATTTCTACTTGGCCGACAAGCGCGGTCGTGAGTGGAGTGAAATAGAGATCGAACCAGATGCGGCCGGCAAGTTACAGGGCACTTACTACGCTGATCGCGACAAGTCACCGTTTGACGAGGATGCCCGGAAGTGGTTTAAGCGACGGCTGGCCTACGCCCTCGGCAATACCGGTATCAATGCGTCGGCCCGTGTGGAGCGCTGGCATCAAGCTGGCGGCGTGGACAAGGTTCTGGCCGAGATCGAAGACATCGAGCGTGACTATGCTCGGACCGAGCACTTGAAAGCTCTTATGGGCTATGATCTTTCCGGCCGGGAGTTTTCGGAAGTACTCGTTTACGTCGGGCGCTACCTTGACTCCGATTACGAGAAGGCCGAGTTGCTCATTGATATGACGGAACGTCATCCCCCGGATCAGAGCACAGTTCGAGACTACATCGGAGTCGTGAAGACAATCGACTCTGACTATGAGACGCGCCGCATTCTGGAGGCAGTGCTCTTCGAGGATAACGTCGATGATGAAGTGGCGGCTCAACTACTGCAAATTGCAGGCGACATGGACTCCGACTACGAGAAAGCTGAGTTGTTGGTAAACTGGACCGACCAGCTCTCCAGCAATGAAGAGCTTCTCGTCGAACTTATCGCTGTCGTTTCAATGATCGACTCCGACTACGAAACTCGCCGAGTCCTCTCCCGAGTCAGTATTGATGAACACGCCAGCGAGGCGACGATACTGGCCGTTCTGAATGTCGCCGGAGAGATGGACTCCGACTATGAGAAGGCGGAACTGCTCCTGCAGATCGCTCACCTGTGCCGCGAGTCGAAGCCTTTGGAGAGTGCTTATCTCGATGCCTTGCGAGACATCGACTCCGATTACGAAACTCGTCGAGTGCTGTCGGCCTTAACTGATCGTCGCGAGTTGGATGCCGAAGTGGCCTCCGAGGTGGTGGAAATGGCTCAGCTGCTTGACTCCGACTATGAAAAGGCTGAACTCCTGATCGATTTGGCCCGCTCGTGCGACACTCGACCAGAGCTCAGGAGCAAAGTTGTCAATGCGGCCGCCACTCTGGAAAGTGACTACGAAACCAGACGCGTCCTGTCGTCGCTGAACATCGACTGCGATGACGATGCCGATCTCATTGTTTCCATCATGACGATGGTCGAGCGGATGTCCTCGGATTATGAGACGGCCGAACTCCTGGTCGATCTGGCCGAGTGTGCCGACGGCAACGCCGTTGTCCGCGAGGCTTATCTGCAGGCCACCAACCGTATCGGCTCTGATTACGAGAAACAGAAGTGTCTGGCACCTCTGCTCAGCAGCGATGATCTCGACGCGGCCCGTCTGACCGAGCTTCTAGACGTGATCACGGCCATGGACAGCGACTACGATCAGGGACAGATGATCAAGGCCTTGATTCCGGCTTGTCGGGACAACGAGGAGCTTGTGGACCTGCTGGTCGAAGCCATCGAAACAATCGACTCGGAATATACTGTCAATGAGCTGTACGCCAAGCTGTACCGTCGCCCCACCCGCGACATCGGCATGGATTAACTACTTCCCGTTGACCTTCCGAGTCAGAATATCCCCGATCCCGATGGGTCGGGGATTTGTTTTTTGGGGAAGCGAAGGCGCGTTGATCCTGGACGCAACCAAGGCCGCTCTAATCCGTACACGAGAGAGAAGAAACAAGTGGAATGGGTCGTCCATGAACAGTCGAGTCTGAGTCAGGGCCGACGGCACGGGCGGTCCGCAGTCAAGTAAGGAGAGCAGTGTGATGGTTATTCGTAGCAAGACAATCGGGATGGTGGCGCTGGCAGTTATCATGCTGGCCGCTGGTACTATCGTGGCCAAGGAGAAGAGCGAGACCTGGTCTTTCGAGGCGAACGACAGGATCAGGGTAAACACCGTGAGCGGTGATTGCGTTATCGAGAAGAGCACTACTGGCAAAATCGAAGTGGAAGTCCAATGGTCCTATCGCCCGGCCGATTCGTTTGAGCCCAGAGTCCGTGAAACTGGCAGCGGGATCCGTATCAGCGAGAAGATGTACGGTTCTAACTCGGGACGCTCGACATGGTTTGTATCGGTGCCCGATGGCGTCGAGGTGGAATTCAGTACTGCGTCCGGTGATCTTACTGTCTCTGACCTTACCGGCAACTTTTCCGCCAAAACTGCATCCGGTGATATCACTCTCAGGAGCTGTGGCGGCGAGTTTGACATGAACACCGCCTCAGGAGATATTGAGGCGACCAAGTGCGATGGTTTCTTCGATCTTAACACCGCCTCAGGCCAAATAGACATCACGGAGAGCAAGGGCGAATTTGACGTTTCTACGGCCTCGGGTGACATTGATGGACGCGGCCTGGAATTCACGGCCGAGGGCCGGCTCACAGCCGCCTCGGGAGATGTCGAATTAGAACTGACGGCTAGTCCCCAGAATGATCTATTGCTGTCATCGGCATCGGGTGATGTTGTGCTTGACTATGCCGGGCATGAAATGCAGGGCAAGTTTGAGTTCATCGCCAAGAAACGCCACGGTCGCATCGAGGCCCCCTTTGACTTTGACGAGGAAGAGACTTTTCGTCGTTGGGGCGAGCGCTTTGTGCGCGAAGTGACTGTCCGGAACGGCGAGACCCCTTTGATCCGATTGGAAACCGCTTCCGGTAGCGTCGTCCTTCTGGAAGGATGATGTTGGCTCCGCAACGACCTGCGTTCAGAATCAGTAAGCCCCCCCGGATGCAAATCCGAGGGGGCTTTGTACTGACAGTATCAGAGTTGATTACTGGCAAGGTGCGAGAGGTGGTCCGTTCTGGAACATGAATGAGACCAGGTAGATTAGATCAGCGATATCCGGTCCGATACCGTCACCGTTGATATCGGCCTCCGCCAGGCATGGCAGAGCCGGTCCATTCTGGAACATGAATTGCACCAGGTAGATCAGGTCGGCGATGTCGGGGCCACTGCCGTTGTGATCAATGTCGCCCACCAAGTCACAACAATCCGGGCAACAGACTTCCACGAAGATCTGGAGATAATCAACTTCGGTATCATCGGCGAAGCGGATGTCCAGGTCACCATCCTGCAGAGCCGCGAGGATGTTGGTGATACCCAGGGAGTTGGCCGGCAGGTTGGCCAGATCGAGGCATATCTCCATCGTATCACCAGAACTCCAGATATTGTCAGCTCCAGAGGTGGCGTACGATTGCAGATTGTTCATGCTTGAGCTCCATGCGAAGACACCGTTGTTAGCCAACGCAAAGTCATCCGTATTGGGGATGACACCCGAGGCTCTTACCTTGAAGCAGAGCTGAGCGCCCAGCAGACAACACGATGTGTCGAAGACGCTGTCAAAGGTATGCCCGAAGCACTGGTTTGACAGTGGCACATCGAACATGTTGGTCGATCCCAACGGGCAGGTCAGCAACGGAATCAGATCCGGTCCGGGGCTGGCCGGTTCGGCGCCCACAAAGTTGTCCTTTGTGCCGGCGAGGACAGAATCAACCACGGTGCTATCCTGGCAGGCTTGCTCGTGGTTGCCGAAGTCGACTCCGGTGAGGATAGTTCCGCTCACCAATGTCACCGTATGATACACGGTCGCCGGGAAGGTCTGTACCCAGCCAGCCGAGACTGTTTCGGTCACGCGATACGTGCCCGGCGTCAGTCCGGTGAACCAGTACTGGCCCGCGGCATCGGTCGTGGTGCTGGATATGAAGGTCACTCCAATATAGAGATTGATAACCCATCCAGGTAACGGCGGTTCGCCGGTATCCCAGACGCCATCACAGTCGAGGTCATTCCACTTGGTACCATGGATCTCGGCCGGGATGAGGCAACAATGATCGATATGGGAGTTGTGGAGGATTCCGTCGCTTCCATCGACGACGCCATCGCAGTTGTAATCACTACATAGCGGATTGTCTATATAGTCATTGGGGTAGACACACAGGTCGCCGTTGTTGTCGAGGAATCGCGCGTCCAACATCCGGCAAGCCACACCATTGACCATGACTGGAACCTGGCAAGTAATGCAGGCAGGAGCGCCGGCAGCAGGGTTGAAGAAGTGGGCTCCGGTAGCAGGATTACAGGAATCGGCGAATACCAGCGGCCAGTCGGGATCGCTGGGACACGGGATTGCCTGGCAGCCGGTGAAGTCAAGCCACACGGCACTGGCGTCACAGATCGGATTGCCACAACTGTCCTTGACATAAACAACATGCGTGATGTCGCCTTGAGGGCACACCAGCATGCATGGATCAGTCGTAACACTGTCGCAGAATGGCGGACCTGGAGGGCAGAATTGGCAGCAATGATCAAGATGCGCTGTGTGAATGGCCAGGTCATCGACATCGTCAAAACTGTTGCAGTTGTAGTCATTACAACCAGCGCCCAACCAGTCGTTCGGCGTGACGCACAGGTCGGCGTTGATATCCAGGAACTTCGCTTCCAAGTTACGACAGAAGACGCCGTTCAGGTACAGTGGAATCTCGCAATCAACACAATCGAGGCTGGAGGCTTTGATGTTGAAGAAGTGTTCACCGGTGACTGGATTGCACGAATCTGGATACACGAACGGCCAGTTCGGGTGATCATCCGGGCAAGGCCTGGTCGGGCAGGCATCAAAGTCAAGATAGAGTCCAGCCGGTACGCAGAGCGGGTTGCCACAGCTATCTTTGACCGTCACGACATGAGTGATGTCACCCAGCGGGCAGATCACCAAGCATGGATCGGTCATGAGACTGTCACAGAACGGCGGTCCTGGAGGGCATCCCTGCGAGGAGCAGCAATGGTCGATATGGGCATTGTGTATCGCCGTGTCGGCTGCCGTTATCGCGCCATCGCAATCATAGTCGTTGCAAGGGGCCACATTGAGCCAGTCGTTCGGGAAGACACACTTGCTGTTGTCGATGTCAAGGAAGCGAGCCGCCAGCGTGCGACAGACGGCGCCGTTGACGTACAGCGGTATCTGGCAGTCAACGCAGTCAAGACTGCTCGCCTTGATATTCCAGAAGTGCTCGCCTGTGGTTGGGTCACACGAATCCGGCGGAACAATCGGCCAGGTCGGATAAGTGTTTGGGCACGGCTCGGCCGGGCATCCAGTGAAGTCAAGGTAGGTGCCGGTCATGTCACAAATAGGATTGCCGCAGCTATCCTTGATCGTGGCAATGTGAGTGATATCACCCAGTGGGCAAATTACCAGGCAGGGGTCAGTTCGAACGCTGTCGCAGAACGGCGGACCCGGGGGACACGGCTGTTGATCGCAGCAGTGATCCAAATGAGTATTGTGGATCGCCATGTCAGCCGACGTAATCGTGCCGTCGCAGTCATAGTCGTTGCATGGTGTCACACCGAGCCAATCATCCGGGAAGACGCACTTGCTGTTGTCAATGTCCAGAAAGCGCGGCGTGAGCATACGGCAGAAGGCACCATTAACGAACAGCGGCAATTGACAGTCGATGCAATCGAGACTGCTGGCCTTGATGTTCCAAAAGTGCTCACCAGTTGTTGGATCACACGAATCCGGCGGCACGATCGGCCAGGTCGGATATACATTGGGACACGGTTCCGTTGGGCAATTGGTGAAGTCGAGGTAAGTCCCGGCCATATCACATATCGGATTGCCACAGCTGTCCTTAACTATGACAACGTGCGTGATATCACCTAGGGGGCATATCAGCAGACACGGATCGGTCATAACACTGTCGCAGAACGGCGGTCCGGGCGGACAAGGCGCTGGCGGGCAGCAATGATCGAGATGCGAGTTGAAGAATGCCATGTCTGTGGCGTCAGCGCCACCGTCGCAGTTATAGTCGTTACACATGGCGGGGGGACTGAACCAGTCAAGGCTGGTCACGCACAAATCGCCATGCGTGTCCAGGAATTTCGCTACGACCGGACGGCAAGGCTGGCCGTTGATGTTGATCATAATCTGGCAGTCAAGGCAATCTTGAGATCCAGCCTTTACGTGGAAGAAATGTCGACCCGTCAGCGGATCGCATGAATCCGGAAATACGAGCGGCCAATCAACCATGCTCGGGCACGGATTGGTCGGACAGCCCGTGAAATCCAAAAAAGTCCCGGTTAGATCACAAACCGGGCCGCCGCAGCTGTCCTTGACGGTGACGATGAATGGGATATCGCCCTGGGGACAGATGACCATGCAGAAGCTGGACACCGCCATCGAATCACAAAACGGATCCGGGCAGGCAGCCTCTGAGTCAGATGCTCCGAGCACTCCGACTGTCAGTAGTACTACCGCAAGGGTCGCGATTAATCGGTGAAATCTCTTCGCTGTGAACATTGATCCTCCGTGAATGAGTTTTGATTGGCCGGGACAATTCCGTTCATCACTCGGTGCTATTGCGAGCATCTCGGTTGGTCCAGGTATAACCCGGCCTTGCAAGCGTGCGAACCACGTCGCTTGAACGAGATCAAGTGTCCCGCCAGTTCATAGTTATCTTTCATGTGCTGCTTGGATGCCAACGAAGAGAGGTTTCCCCACGTCACCATCTTCCGATGGGCGTTATATACTATCTGGACCAATTTAGTCAAGTATTATTTTTGGAAATCGTAATTGAGTAATGCTATCAGTCGGGAACAAAGTTATTTACATTAACATTAAGATAAGCGATACATGTAGTATAGTATTGGTCGCGGGTTTTCCTGCGAGACGCAACCATCATGGAGAGAGTCATCATGCGAACAGACATCAGGAGAAGTCCAGCGGGAGCATTAGTTGTCCTGGCACTGGGCCTTATAGTGGCTCTGGGAGCCGTTGGTGAGGCTACCGCTTCATTCGAAGGAACCCTCAGGGTCTACGTGGTCGAGCCAGAGTCGAGATGGTTGGATCGCTACGGTGGAGCCTACGCCTATGGGTTTTTGGATTTCGCCATGATCTCGGACCTCTCTCTTTCAGACTCCATCTGGCAGGGGACAAGTACATGGAGCGCGGCGACAGCCGGATTCAGTGGTGTCACGCAGAACAACTCCATGGTCATAGCGGTTTTGTTCAGCAACATTGGTGAGCAACGCGATGCCGCTCCTCCTCTGGAAGTCTACTACACATCGTATCCGGTCCAGGCAGCGGCAGCGGCCACTCCGGGGAACCCGGGGAGCAACCTGGTCAGCGAGGGGTATACGCATACGGTGTTCATTGAAGAGGGCACCGCAACCACGTGAGCATATTGCCCGGCGGCGCGGACGGCGTTGCAAGATCTTCACGATGCCCACACTCATAACTTCCTCCATGCGGCCATGGTTATTGATGTCAACAGCACGGCTTGGGACCGGATGTACGACGATTACGTCATGCAGGGCACGCCTTCGGTCTGGTTTGACGGTGGCTGGAGTCTATTTCGTGGTTCTCCCATTAGCGGCGAGGATTATGCCCTTCTCGTGGAACAGGAAGGCGCTCGGCCCGTGAATCCAGTGGGGCTCGATGTTTCGGTCGAATGGATGGGAGCGGGCACCATGGAGATAACGGTCACGGTCGATGCTCTGGATCCCGGTCCTTGCTGCGTCGCGCGGGGCAATATCGACCAAATGGGCGACCCCGCGCCAGATATCTCAGACTTGATATATTTAGTCACTTACATGTTTCAGGGAGGGCCGGCGCCAGCGTGCATGGTTGAAGCCGACATCAATGGCAGCGGCGGGCTTCCCGATATCTCTGATCTGATTCACCTGGTGAGTTTTATGTTCCAAGAGGGCCCCAGCCCAGTAGATTGTCCTTAGCAGAGATATGCTTTCGAGACTTCCAGAACGAACCGAGACCAGCAAGAGAGCCAATGAAGAACCCCGCAAGCGTAAAGCCTGCGGGGTTTCTTGATTAATGCGGAAGGCGGGACTTGAACCCGCATGAGTTTCCCCACTACCCCCTCAAGATAGCGTGTCTACCAGTTCCACCACTTCCGCAACAGGCACATTGTGCCATTCATAACAATCTCTTAGTTCCCTGCCGGATCAGTGGCGGGCTGCTCGGTCTCGGCCGGCTGAGATTGAGCATCAATCTGCTGCTGCAGCGGATTAGCACCGGCGGTGGTATCAACCGGTTGTGCCATCTGTTGCTGTTGCTGTTGGCGCCGCATCTGCTCTTCCCGATCGGCCTGAGCCTGTCGAGTCACAGCCGATTCGGTCACTTCCGACGGATCGCTCGGTCCACCATCGCGATGGGAGGACATGAACGCCAGAGCGCCACAATTGAGCATGAAGACTACAGCCAGAACCGAAGTCGCTCTCGAGAGAAACGAAGCAGCGCCACGACCTCCGAAAACTGCTCCGGAAATACCTCCGCCACCAAAGGCGGAACCGGCGAGCCCTTCACCCTTACTTGACTGCAAAAGCACTACTAGGACGAGCGCGATGCAGACGATTACATGAAATACTACCCAGGCAACAAACAAGCGTTATACCTCCGTATTATACGGGATTTATAATCCCGCAAAAATCACTAGCTTTCAAAGATGCACCGCCGATCAGTCCGCCATCAATATCAGCCTTGGCAAACAGCTCAGCAGCGTTGTTCGGCTTCACCGAACCTCCATACAAGATCGGTATCGCATCAGCGGCCGTAGCGTCAATCGACGACACCAGTTTCCGAATCAACTCATGGACCTCCTGCGCCTGCTCCGGCGAGGCTGTCTTACCGGTCCCAATAGCCCAGACCGGTTCATAAGCAATGACCGACTGCCGCAGCATGTCGGCCGTAAAACCTGAGAGGCAACTTTGTATCTGGCGTTGCACCACGGTGCTGGTCTGGCTCGCCTCTCGTTCGGCGAGCGATTCTCCCACACAAATGATGGGAGTCAGACCTGCTGAAAGGGCCACCTTGGCTTTGGCATTCACGAGCTGATCGGACTCAGCATGGAACTGCCTTCTCTCAGAGTGGCCAAGTATAACAAATCGTACCCCGACTGTCAAGAGCATCTGAGCGGACACTTCGCCTGTAAATGCGCCCGAGTCGTGGACCGACATATCCTGGCCCCCCAGGGCAATGTGACTGCCATCGAGCAGCTTATGGGCCCAAAAGAGCGATGTGTAGGGCGGGCAGACAATGACCTGCACACCTTCGCGGTGAGAATCGCCGGCCAGAAGATCCTTAATTAGCGTTTCTGTCTCGGCAATCGTACCGCTCAGCTTCCAGTTTCCCGCGACTATTGTTTGGCGCATTTTCAGATTATCTCCACTTTTGGCGGATTGGTCAGGGCTGCGACTCCGGGCAGAATCTTTCCTTCGAGGAATTCCAGGGATGCCCCACCGCCCGTCGAGATGTGTGAGAGCTTGTCTTCAAGTCCGGCCTTGGCCACCGCCGATGCGGAGTCGCCACCGCCCACAACAGTTGTCGCGCCCTGGTCAGTAAGTCTGGCCAGGAGGCGAGCCATAGCGAAAGTACCCTCGGCAAAGGGTTTGTGCTCAAAGACACCCATTGGTCCGTTCCAGACAATCGTCTTGGCCTCGGCTAGTTCCTTTTCAAAGCTGGCGATGGTCGCCGGGCCAATATCGAGCCCCATCATGCCTGAAGGGATCTTATCGATGTCCACGACTTTGGTTTCAGCATCATCCGCGATTTCCGAAGCCACGACTGCATCCGAGGGAAACACGAGACGGGCACGCGAGTTCTGGCAGGCAGCGATCAACTCACGGGCCATGTCAACGCGATCCTCATCTAGGAGCGAGTTACCGATCTGGTAACCCATGGCCTTCGCAAAAGTGAAGACCATACCGCCGCCGATCAGCAATATGTCGACCTGATCCTTCAGATTGTGGATCACATCGATCTTTCCTGAGATCTTGGCACCACCCAGAATAGCCGCAAACGGACGTCGCGGATTGTCCAGAGTATCACCAAGATATTTCAGTTCCTTTTCCATCAGGAACCCGGCCACCGACTGACTGAAAAAACGAGTCACACCTTCGGTCGAGGCGTGGGCGCGGTGAGCGGTGCCAAAAGCGTCGTTGACAAAAATGTCGGCCAGACCGGCCAGCTTCTTGGCAAATTCCGGATCGTTCGTGGTCTCTTCGGCATGAAAGCGAAGGTTCTCCAAGAGTAGGCAATCGCCACTCTTCATCTTGCCGACCACGTTGGCCGCTTCAGGTCCTACGCAGTCTTCGGCAAACATCACCTCTTGATTGATCAGCTCCGACAACCGCTGGGCCGCCGGTCGCAGGGACATCTCGGGAACCAGTTTACCCTTCGGTCGTCCCAGATGCGAACAGGCGATCAGGATGCCGCCGTCATCGAGGATCTTGCGAATCGTCGGAATGGCTCGTCGGATGCGAAGATCATTGGTGATATTTTGCTTCTCATCAAGAGGAACGTTGAAGTCGACTCGGAGAAGAACCTTGCGATCCCGAAAATTGATGTCAGCTACAGTTACCTTGTTCATTGTCATCCTCGTTGGTGTTCCACCCACCGCGCCGATTGCGATGCCCTAGAGCATCATCTTGATCATATCGACCATGCGATTGGAGAAACCCCATTCGTTGTCATACCAGCTGAAGACCTTGACGAATTTGCCAGCCGACATGGTCATGGCAGCGTCAAATATCGAACCGTGGGGGTTGCCAATGACGTCACAGGAGACGATTGGATCCTCACAATACTCCAAAGCTTTCGACAGCGGACCGTCGGCAGCCTTTTTCATCGCGGCGTTGATCTCTTCCTTGGTGGCCGCTTTCTCAAGTATGAGCGCTACGTCAACCATCGAGCCATCGGGCGTTGGGACCCGAATCGCGCAGCCGTCCATCTTGCCCTCCATTTCCGGTATAACCAGGGCAATCGCCTTGGCCGCGCCAGTCGTGGTCGGGATCATCGAAACGGCCGCAGCCCGGGCGCGTCGGAGATCCTTGTGCGGAGCGTCAAGCACCCGCTGGTCGCCGGTGTAGGAGTGGATAGTCGTCATGAAACCACGCTCAATACCAAAATTGTCCAGGAGAACGCGACAAACCGGAGCGAGGCAATTGGTCGTGCATGAACCGATCGAAATGATGTGGTGCTTGGTCTTGTCATACCCCTTGCAGTTGATGCTCGGAATGAAAGTACCATCATGACCATTGGCCGGAGCCGAAATCAAGACCTTCTTGGCACCAGCTTCGATGTGTTTGCCCGCGGTCTCTTTGGTTCTGAACAGGCCAGTGCACTCCAGTACAACGTCGGCACCCAGCTTTCCCCACGGAAGATTGGCTGGATCACGCTCAGCGCTGATCGGGATCCTCTTACCGTCGACAACCAGAGCGTTACCGTCGGCAGCAACCTCGCCCGGGAACTTGCCGTGAACCGAATCGTACTTCAGCAGATGAGCCAGGGTCTTGGCATCGGTGATGTCGTTGATCCCTACAAACTCGATGTTCGACTTGTGGGCTGCTCTGAAGACCAGTCGCCCGATTCGACCAAAACCGTTGATACCTACCTTCATCATTTCCTCCAGTGTGCAGGACAGACTTGCCTGCTACTTCAAGTAAATATACTTGAGACCTATGGTTATTGTAAAAGCTTGATAATCTTCGACTGTCAGAAGCAATTTTGAAAAGTTGACCGGCATATATTTGACCGCCAAGTCAAGACCGAAGTTACTGGCCAGCGGCCAATCGAGCCCGCCGCCGATAGCGTAGTTGAGGTCAGTCCCGGACTCTTCGGCCCAATTGGAATAGCTGGAACCCGAGTCAGTAAATTGCACCGTGCGGCGCCCGAAATACAATCCACCGCCGCCGCTGACATAAGGGTAGATCCCGAGCAAGGGAGCCGTGAACGGATACAGTCGTGCCTGGATTGTGATGGGGTAGAGAGTCAGATTTCCGATATCGCTGCTGCTGCCGTTGGTAATCGACACTGAGCCACGATTGGAGGTACCACCCGCGATCTCAAGCATCAACCGGTCACTGATACGATAGGCATAGAAGAGCTCCAGGTAGAAGGAACTGTTCTTGATATTTGTGGTGAAACTGCCATACTCGGTCGATTCGTCGATTGTAACAATTCCGGAGTCGGGGGGGCTGTCGCCCTGGCTAGACCATGCGCCGAGTCTTAACCCTGCCTGGTTTTGCCTGAGGAACAGGGGTCCGTCAGTTTCTTTCGCAGCTCCCACATTGCCAACGACCAACAGCGTCAGCAGAACTATTGTGATTTGTTTAGTCAGCGATATCATCCTTGATCTCCGGTCAGTTCCTTAGCCAGCCTCCTTCTGTAGAGGTCGGCAGTGTCAACCGTCGGCTTGATACAAGATCAACCTCCGGCCCGCATAGTCAAGCAAAACACGAAAGTTCTCCAGGACGAGATTGCCAATATTGCCTGCCAAGTCCTCTGATTGGGTCAAGCCGCCCGACCCCTCGGCCAGCAGAACCGTGAGGTCACTGACTTCAACTTCCCCCAGGCGAAACAGATCCGCTAAGCCGGTTCTGCTGCGAATCTCGCCGCCGATGCCACCAATAGCCATGCCGGCATCCCGGACATGATCCAGCTTCTCGATCAAATCGTGCGCCTCGGCGAACAGGGGATGGACAATCAGGCCAAACGGATTACCCAGATCGACGATATACTCACCCTCGATGCCTTCGAGAGTGGCGGCTACGGTCGGAATAGACAGGGTCAGATAGAAGGGAACTTCGACTCCCCCTGGCGGAGCCACAAACGCCTCCGGATTGTACACGGTGAGCTGCAAGTTCTGGTAATCTATGCAAACGGGAAAACGAGAGAGAAAGTCATAGCCCAGCACGCCGCCGAACGGAAGCCCGTCTGGCCCTACGCTGCCCAAATGGTCCAGCTCCAGGGACCCCGCGACCTGTCCCAGTAGTATAAGATCGCCTATCTGGATGGAATCAGTCTGGACCAGGTCGATTTCTTCGTAACCGCCCAAACCTTTCGCCGGCATGGTGCCGACGGTGACTAACCCCAGCTCCTCAGTCACGGACTCGTTCAACATGTTGGCCGAGGCGCCCGAGTCCAAAATAAACCAGGCTTTCTGGCGTCCGTTGATGGTCGCGGTTACTCGTACGTGACCATTGTGATAGTCGATTGGAATTGTCACCGCCTCGACCCCGGTCGGGAATCGAAAATCAGACGCCCGAGCACCGGGCACAACGAAGAGGCTGTCTTCAAGCGGCAGATTGAGATCTACGTGTTGGTAGGTCAGTTCCATGGTCAACGGAACGCCCTCGGCCGTCGCAAGCTGATGGAATGGCCAGAGAATGCCGCCCACGGGTTGGAAATCATGGCACTCCGCCCGCATGATCATCTCATCAATACGGCTGATTTGCATTCGCATCCGACCGGTGGATTGGTCGTAGTAACAACTTACGCTGTCGGTATCGAGGGGGTAGAATACAACCTTGTGGAGGGCCTCGCCGTCAATTGTGTCTATACCGCCATAGCGGCGACTCCCGGCAATGCGCTCTGTCACGAGGTAAGAAAACGAGGCCAGATAGGCGGCCGATATGATCTCTGCTGCTTCGCTGCCGGAAAGCACCGCCACCTGGCCATTGTGATCCAGGCGCCAGGCGTTATGACCGTCGAAACCCTGTACCAACTGGAATCCCGGGAGCTCCAACTGGGTGCGAATCTTGTCCGGGGCCATGAAATATTCGACATACTTGCCCTCGGTACCGTTAAGAGACATGCTTCCTTCGGATCGGTACGCCTTGAGAGTCCGGACGCTGTCCAAGGCCGCCGGTCCGCCGATAGAACGAACCAAAAGTGAATCCAGATCAATGGCGGCGGCAGATGTAGGAGCCGTCAGGGTCAACAGTATCAGACCTAAATGAACGAGGTTGCTTTTATTCACGCATGTGTCCTTTGGCTAAGATAGTCTACATTGCGTACAATTATGAGAGTGGAATAGGTCCCGGCAAGCATTTCAGACAGTTGCCGGGCACGAAAAAACCGGGCGAAGCGACCCGGTTTGACTTGCTCTCTGTCGCGCCGCTCAGTTGTTGACGTACTTGCCCAGAATCGAGTTCATACTAGACGTCATCCGAGAGTTGGGGACAACTTCCGTGGCACCAGCCGTGCGGGCCGCCTTCATCTGATCTCTCAGCGCCATCGGGGAGTAACATACGATCGGGATTCCAGCTGTTGCCCGGAACGAGCGCAGCTTGTTGATCAGAGAGGGCGCCTCGATTCCGTTCAAGTTTAGATCAATCACAATCAGGTCAGGAAGCAACTCCTGAGCTTTCGTGAATATGTCACTTGAGTGAACCGCCTTAACACCCTCGACTTCCATGCCATCCAGGGCCGTCATGATCTTCGAAGTGAAGATCATGTTATTAGCGGCTATTATAACCTTCTTGCTCATAACACCAATCCGTTGTTTCCAATCCCTGCTGCGACACAAATGTCAACAGCTAAACAAACTAACCCAAATGAATATAACGAATTCCCATGAGAAATGAAAGACATTGCGGCCAAGAAACGAGTTCAATAGGCACCAAAGGCCACAATGTGTTGCTATTAGCGCGATTCTGTCGTCGGAAATCTTTTCCCGACGGCCCGCCGATACCGGTAGAATCCAGTTTTTGTTGCATCGAGGACTTCTGAGTGCCATCTTGACGACATGAAAACTCTCTCATTACAGGTTTTGAGGAGCCTCGCCCCAAGGGTCGCCCGGAGGCGAAGTCTGGCTGTCCTGGCGATTTCCCTCTCAGCAACGTTGTTGCTGACTACGCTGGTAGGTGCGGTGGCTCAACCGCCCGCCAAGAAGGAACGCTCTAAACCGACTAAGAAGATCTGCCTTACCTTTGATGAGCTTCCGGTCGCCCGGGGGTTTGTAACCGTTGATCGGGAAGAGGTCACGACCCTGATTCTGGGGGCCCTCGAAAAACATGAGGCTAAGGCGGCTGGCTTTGTGGTTGGCGAATACGTCGACGGAGATTTCGATATGCTTGGAGCCTGGCTAAACGGTGGGCATATACTGGGCAACCTGACTCAATCGCATCAGGATCTTCATGCTCTCGGATCACAGAACTTCATCCGTGAAATTATCGCCTGCGACCGGGTTCTGGAGCCCATGCTGGAAGGATTTGGACAGGAGCGGCGGTACTTTCGCTATCCTTTCCTGCACTACGGGAACACGGTGAACGCCAAGAGCGAAGTGCGCAACTTCCTGGACGCCGAAGACCGGGTGGTCGCCCACGCTACGATTCTGGCCGAGGATTTTCTATACAATTTGTCTCTTGAAAAGCTGGGCGATGAGCCTGATTCGCTCGACATTGATCGTTTTGGGTCCGATTATCTTTTCCAAGTTCTGTTGCAAGTCGAAAAGGCC
>CAZHDS010000036.1:0-20679 GCA_964531495.1 uncultured Ignavibacteriales bacterium | reverse complement strand
ATGAGTTGAAACTTCAGATTGAGAACTTCGTGGAGTATTACAATAACGAACGATACCACGAATCACTTAACAATGTAACCCCGGCAGATGTTTATACTGGTCGGAATGTCAGGATCATCGAAGAACGACAAAGGATCAAAGAGCGAACAATGAAACTAAGAAAACGAAACTACAAAAAGGATATTGCCAGAGAACAAACTGTGTCTTAACTTCCAACTACAGATGTCCAGATTGTTTGAAGACGTACACGGTCGAACTCCCTGCCAGAGCGACAAGAACGCATTTGTCGTAAGTATCGGCAGCGTCCCATGGGTGCCTTAGGTCCGCCGGAACAGAATCCCGCTCACTGCTACGTTTCGTCGATTGCTTTTCTCATGTTGCTCTGTCGGATCGATCCTCCTGCTCTGTTCAGACCGATAGGCTTCGCGAATACTGCTGATTCAATTGTGGATGGGCCAGGCTTTCAGAGACAGGTTGCGTCATCCTGTGGGCCACGACACAGTGGCCGGCTTCCTGACAACTCCCGAGCCCACAGTGGCATCCTCACAAACTACCTCGTGTAGTAATGTACTCATAGGCGCAGGAATGGGAGCAATCAGGATCGTATTCAAGGGGAAATGTACTGATCACCGCAACTGTCGCGCCGAGCCACATCCGCCTGTTTGTCGCAAAATTGGCTGGAATCCATGTCAGCTCTCAGCCGGATCGCGGACAAATTCAATCCAGAAGATGGCGCCGCCGTCCTGATGCTGCTCGAGATTGAAACTGCAGTCGTGATTGAGTAGAATCTCACTGCTAAGGGTCAAGCCGATCCCCCGGCCATCCCGTTTAGAACTGAAGAAAGGCGAGAACAAGCGTTGCTGCAAAGCAGGATCAATTCCGGGACCACTGTCGATGACTTCCAGGCGTGTTGGATTGGCGCTGGTTCTGATGGTTATTATTCCGTCCTTGTCAATTGCCTCGATAGCATTTCGCACTATATTTATCACTACCTGCTCGATCTGATTGACATCGAGCCTTGCTTTGGCGGCCGGCTGACCCTCTTCCTCACGCCATTCGATGTTGCGATCTCGTAATTGGGCACCTAGGAGCATGTGGACAGACTTCAGAAGCTGGCCCAACTCACATAGCTCTTTGGCGGGCGATGGTACTCGCACTACCGAGGCCAGCTTTGACATGAACGAGTTGAGCCCTTCATTGCGATGAATGGCCACCTTTGAAGCCTGCTCGAATTCGATGCGGTCCTCAGGTCGTAGCTGCTCGCCATAGCCCAGGCAAGTCTGCAGGATGGAATTCACCGCGCCAACGGTATTATTCACCTCGTGTGACATCATTCGGATCACCGACGTGTATGCTTGCTTCTGAGAGCTCAGTATCTCGTGGGTCAACTCCTCTATCAACAGAAAGTGGCGGTGAAAACCGCGGTCCAGGAAGTGCGATTTGTGGCAGCGATAGGTCTTCGCCCCGCTCAGACTGACCACGCGAGTCTCACCCGCCTTCATGTTCTTGAGTGACGCCCCCAGCGGCCCGGGAAGATCGTCACCGACCCGTCCCAGAAGTTCGTCAGCGGATGAACCCATAAGGATGGCCGCGGCTGGGTTCATGAGGCTCACTTTGTCATCCAGATCCAGAATGAGAACACCGGTGGGTGTGGCATGGATGAGGCGTTCCAAAAAGTAGTGTTGCTCCCGTTGTTTGGTGCGTTCGTCACGGAGTTGATCGATCATCTGGTTGTAGACATCGATCAGTTCGTCCAGCTCAGCCTGACCGGTGGGAAGAAATTTCGACTGGAAGTCACGGTCACGAATCGTCTCGACGCCCGAGGCAATCAAGTTCAGGGGCTTCAGGAAGGTCCGATAAAGGTGAATCGACCACATCAGTACAATCACTAGCAGCAGCTCAATAGCCAGAAACAGATACTTGTTGTCGGGCAGAACCCAAAGGGCCAGACCGAAGATAATGGCATGAATGAGAGTCAGAAAGAGGATGAACCGCCACCGTAGACTCACGTGACAATCCCGTATTTCTCCAGGCGTCGGTAGACGGCTGCCCGGCTCAGCCCCAGTGATCGAGCCACCTGGCTCAGGTTGCCATCGTGGTATTCAAGGGCCTTGCGTATCATCGATTCCTCCATCTGGCTGATGGTGACGGCGCCGACCGCAGGCAGCTCAACCGTACCGGCACTGCCGGGCGACTGGCCCAACTGCTCGCGGAACGCCTCGACATCAAGGACATCAGTTCGGGATACCAGGACGGTTCGCTCCACCGTATTCTTCAGCTGTCGAACGTTGCCCGGCCAGGGGTGATCGCACAACCACTGCACCGCCGTCCGCTCCACTTTCAGATCCGGACGACCATAGATCAACTTCAGATTCTCCACGAAATGCTTCACCAGAAGCGGGATATCGGTCCGTCGATCGCGGAGAGGTGGGAGACGCAGTGTGATCAAGTTGATACGATAGAATAGGTCTTCGCGGAAACGGCCGGAGGTCACCAAGTTGTCGAGATTCCGGTTAGTAGCGCACACTAGCCGAAAGTCGGAGGAAATGGTCCGGCTTTCCCCGAGGGCTTCAAACGTACGGTCCTGTACCACACGCAGGAGCTTCACCTGACTTGACATGTCCAAGTCGCCGATCTCATCCAGGAAGATGGTTCCGGTGTCGGCCATTGAAAAACGTCCCTCGCGGTCATGAATGGCGTCAGTGAAAGCGCCTCGCCTGTGACCAAACATTTCGCTTTCAAAGAGACTGGCCGGGATGCCACCAAGATTTACGCGTACGAACGGCGCCTCGCGGCGTTTGCTGTTGGCGTGCAAAGCCTCAGCTATCAGCTCCTTACCCGTACCGCTTTCGCCCTGGATCAATACGGCCGCATCGGTGACGCTCACTCGGGCGACGGTCCGCAGGATTTCAACGAATCTATCATCGCGTCCGATGAGTTTCTCAAAATCAAAGCGACTGTCCAGATCGTCACGATCAACACCAGCATTACGATCGTCAGGACCGGATAGACTCAGGGTGGTCTCGACCGACTTCAGAAAATGATCATTGTTCCAAGGCTTGGTGATGAAATCGCTGGCCCCGGTTTTCATACCGGCCACAGCCAATGGTATGGAACCCCAAGCCGTAATCAGTATGACAGGTGTGCCCGGGTGATTGTGCAGCAACTCAACCAGGAGTGCGAGGCCTTCATCGCCGGTAGTGGCCGCCGAGAAATTCATGTCCAGGACGCAGAGAGCGGGTGGCTGCTCCTGAGCCGCCTCGATGGCGGAGCGATGTCCGTCGGCCGTGACGGTGCGGTAACCAGCCCGACGCAGAAGCAGACTCAGCGATGTTCGTACGGCTTCGTCATCATCAATAATTAGAATTGGCGGGTTTGTTGTCATATTGTCATTCAGCCTACTTCATCGACCAGGAGACCACCCTATTCATCGTGCAAGGCTTCGGCAGGTTGCACCTTCGCTGCCAGATGGGCTGGATACCAGGCACACCCTAAGGCCAACAAGTAAATTAGAACTGCCGAGCCCACAATCGCAAGCATATACGCGGCCGTACTCACGGAGTCACCCATTACTCCCAGAACCGGTGCCTGGACGGCCAACACTACTCCAACGGCGATGGCGAAGGTCGCCATGACCATGGCCTCGCCAAGAATCTGACGATTCACGCTTGCTGCGGAGGCACCCAGAGCCCGACGCAGGCCGAGTTCTGACTTCCTGCGATTGATCGAATACCAGAGAACGCCAAAGAGCCCCAGGGCCACGTTGAAGACCAAGAAGCCGCCCAGAATCGCCGGTGTTAACAACATCATATATCGGTTACGAAAATACTCCGCGCGCAGTTCCGGCATATTCTCTATTCTGAGCGACCAACCCGGTACTACTCCCGCCAGTCCGTCAGTCAGGGTCTTCTCCAAGGACACGCCGGTACCGGTCTGCACGCGTATGACCGCCCTGGACGGTGGTCGAACGGCCGTATCAGAAAAGGAATAGCGTTCAAACAGGGTAGGCTTCTGGCTGTCAAACTCGCCCTTGTAGCGAAACCAATCAACAACACCAACCACGAGATATTCGCTGTCTTCATCGGATACGACCTGGCCCACGGCGGCACCATCGCTGCCAAACAAGGTTTCCCGCAGCATCTGGTCGATTACTACTGGTGTCACTGCAGACGCGTCATGTTCGGCGCCAAACCAGGTGCCTTCTTTAAGCGGTACGCGAAGCACCTCGGCATAATTGTCACTGACGCGAAGGTAGTGATACATGGTTTCCTGCCCCTGCCAGGTGATACCACTCCTCCAGGTGCTATACGAATACGGCGTATTGCCGTATGTCCAGCAGATTCCTTCGACCTCGCTAAACGCCAGGACTTCCTGCTCGACGCGTTGGAGAGCTGCCCTGACATCGTCTCTGGTCTGCCCCTTCACCTTTTCCTCCCAGTCAACATGAAGGACCCATATGTCATCAGGATCGAAGCCGAGCGGCTCCAGGTACTGCATCCCCCATCCCAGGGCGGTTGATGCTATCGCAAACAGAACCAAGAACGACACCAGCATCTCGATCATGAGCAGGATATTCCGTCTTTTTCTGTTCCACATCAGTTTGAACATATGCTTGATCATGATTCTACTCCTCGGAGGGCATCGACGGGCTGCATGCGTGACATGCGGTAGGCCGGGTAGGCACCTGATACCAACCCGAACACCAGGCATATGAGCAGACACCAGAAAAAGAAGACTGGGCTGGGTCGGAACTCGCCGTAGGGAACGAGATCCGTACCCGTAACCATCCAGAGCGCTGACCATGACACAATCCAGGCAATACCACCTCCGACAAGGGTGAGAATTGTGTTCTCTGTCAGGAACTGTCCGACCAAAGTCATCGAACTGGCGCCAAAGGCCTTGCGTACACCGATCTCCGAGGCTCGTTCCATGATGCGAGTGATATTCAGGCTGACCAGGTTGATCGTCGGAAAGAGCATGAACAGCAACATCGAACCGACGACTACGCTCATGGCGGCGATCATCCCAGCCTCGGCCTCATCGCCAAAAACGTGTACAATTAGAGCCTCCGCTTGTGTTCCCACGCTGGTCTTGACCATGTCGTACTCACCGGCGTAGTCCGCGCGCGCCTGTTCCAGCTTTTGGCTGAACTCGGCCCTGATGAGGTCGAACTGGTCCGAACTGGACGCCAAGACAAAGGCCATGTGCCGGCCGTGAATCGTTTGGCTGTTCATGGACTCAGGGTTGGTCGTGATTGGCGCGTAGATGTCTCCGCTGGCCAGCATGGTCGGGATGTCTTCCTTTGGAATGACGCCAACAATGCGGAAGTTACCTTCTGTCGTTTCAATGAATTTGCCGACCGCCGGTTCCTCTCCGAAGACCTGCCGACGAGTCGACTCGGTGATCACCGCGACTGAACTGGCATTGTCCACGGCCTCCTGATCGAAGGCCCCTCCCTCAAGAAACTCGGGTTCGAGGATATCCCAGAATACAGCGTCGGTGTGCTTGAGCTGCAAATCGATGCGTTGATCATCTAGGTAAACTGAGGCTGTAGACGCGCTCGCGTGAAGAGACACCGCCTCGGGCGTCTCCATGCTTTTCACATAGCGCTCCAGGAAGTGGTAGGAAGGAGAGGTGAACATGTGGGTGTTCTCGCTCTTGACCTCGATGTGCTCCACGAACATGGTGCGATCGAACTTTGAGCCCGGCTTGGCGGGCGACATGAAGTGATCAAGCGAGGCCGCGGCTATCATGAGGACAGTGATCGTGAAGGTGATCCCGGACAAGCTCACGAAAGTAAAGAACTTCCGTCGCATCAGTACTTTTAAGGCAATCTTGATATAGCTTCTTAACATAGTGATACCACCTTACTCGACCTGGCTGCCGTCATAGAGGCGCACAGTCCGCTGAGTCCGCTCGGCCATCGCCTCGTTGTGAGTGACCATGACGATAGTAGCATTGTCGTCTTCATTCAGCCCGGCCAGGATGTCCATGATTTCGTTGCTCATTACGGAATCGAGATTTCCGGTCGGCTCGTCAGCCAGGATGATGTTGGGCTCACCCACGATCGCCCGGGCTATCGCCACTCGCTGGCATTGCCCACCGGAAAGCTGGGTTGGATAGTGCTTCGTGCGAGCGCTGAGCCCGACTTTGTCCAGAGCCGCCTGAGCACGCTTGCGGCGTTCATTTGATGGCATCGTCCGATAGATTAGCGGTACTTCGACATTGTCCAGGACATTTAAGTCATTGATCAAATGAAAGCTCTGGAATATGAAGCCAATGTGTTCATTGCGAAGCCGAGCCATCTCACGGTCGCTGAGCGTATTCACCGGTTGATCACCTATTTCGACCGAACCCTTGCTGGGAGCGTCCAACAGGCCTATCACATTCAGCAAGGTACTCTTGCCTGATCCCGACGGCCCCATGACCGAAAGAAACTCCCCCTTCTCAACCGACAGATTGACATTGGCCAGAGCCAGGGTTTCAATCGTATCGGTTCTGTAAACTTTTTCAACGTTGCTAAGTCGTATCATCTTCTGGCCTCTATCATTATGCGTCTTATCATTCATTCCGTAAGGACAACTTCCCCGGCGTGCTCAAACTTGCTCATGTCGGAGACTACTACCTCATCGCCAGGTTCGATATCTCCGATCAGCTCTACGAAGTCGTAGTTGGAGAGGCCGATGTCGACGATTCGGCGGCTCGCCTTGTCCCCCTCAATCACGAAGATCTTCTGGTCGACCCGGCCCTTGAAGAAAGGTCCGTTGGCCACCCGGAGCACATCCTCTTTGAAGGAGGTTGTAACGAAAACATCGGCCCGTAGATTCGGACGCAACTCGGTGTGGTCCTCGAGTTGCAGGCGGACGTCGAATCGGGCGATGCCATTCTCAACACTCGGCCGGACAGAACTGATAGTGCCGGATAGCCTGGTGTCACCGATGCGCACAACGACCTTGCCACCCACGCCAAGCCGAGCCGCGTGCATGTCAGATATTTGCGCCTCGATCCGGTAGCTGTTGAGATCGGCCACCCGAGCAACGACATCGCCGGAACCAACGTAGGCACCGATGTTATCGCTCACCCAGGTGACCACGCCATCCCGCTCGGCCTTGGCGCAAGCCAGGTTCAGATCGCGCTCCGACTCTCGGACTTCGTTGACTTTCATTTGTATCTGAAGGTCCAGGCCCTCTATTTCAGTCTGAAGAGAAATATTCTGGTTTTCGATGCTTCGATCGAGTTGCAGCAACTGACGCCGAGCAATATCCAGATTCAGCTCGGCCTGCACCAATTCCTCCCCGGCGGTCCCACCCAAATCGTGAAGCTGCCGAGCAATCTCAAGCTGCGAGCCGAGAAATCTCACTTCCATCTCCTTGATATCGCGAGAGGCTTCAAGATCGATTTCCCGGCGCTCCAACTCCAGAATGAGCTGTCTCTTCTGGTTTTGGAGAAAGTTCAGCTGATCGCGAAGCTGTTTGACGCGAAACTCGGCAGCCTCGGTATCCAGGCGCACGATTGACTGTCCGGCCTGGACCGTATCCCCGGACTGCAGCAACACCTCCACGATGGTCGAACGAACCGGCGAAGTGATGACCTGTTCGTACTCAGGAACCACGACGCCACTGGCCGACAAGCTGGCATCAATGCTGCCGAGTTCCACGACTGCAGTGCGAATCCGCTCGCGACTGATACCAGGCGAAATACAGGAACGCAGGTAAAGGAATGCGATCACAACCAGGGCCGCTGCAGCGGCCGCCTGGATTCCGCGTTTGATGCGCCTGGCTCTGATATCTTCGGGGGGGATCGCACGGTCCATGGTCATAAGTTCTCCGCAGGTCAATAGGTAACTACGCTAAGAATAGCAACTCGCGTGCCGCTCCGCACAAGGCCATCACCCAACGACTTAACGATACCATAGAACGCTCTCCCCTGTCCGAAATCGGACAGTGTGACCGGAATCATTGACAATGTGGGACTGGGCTGGTATGTTTCTTCATTGACAGCACATCATTCCTCAACGTGAGCGAGGATCCAGGCAGGAGCCACCAAACAACGTTCACCTTGACAAAATGCCCGTATGGTGTTGTATTCTCTGACGCAGAATTGAAGAGTGCTTGAGACCAATTTCAAGGGCAACAGAAAAGGAAGTTCAACATGAAGAAGACTACTGTCTATTTGATGGTTGTGGCGCTGCTGATCGTTAGCGTTGCGGGCTGTGGCACGTGGAAGAAGCGTGATCAGGGCGTGGCAATCGGCGCTGGTGCTGGCGCTGTTATTGGTGGCCTGATCGGCGACAAAGCGGGCAATACGGCTCTGGGTGCCATTATTGGCGCAGCCGTTGGTGGTGCCGCAGGCGCCTACATCGGCAACTACATGGACAAACAGGCGGAAGAGATCGAGCGTGACCTTGAAGGCGCGCGCGTGGAACGGGTTGGCGAAGGTATCAAGATCACTTTCGACTCCGGCATCCTGTTTGACATCAATTCGTCCTCTCTGCAGCCGGCTGCCCAGACCAACCTCACCAACCTGGCTGAGATCCTCAACAAATACGAGGACACCGAGATTCTGGTCGAAGGACATACTGACTCCACCGGCGGAAATGACCACAACCTTGATCTGTCCATGCGTCGGGCCCAATCTGTGGCCAACCATATGACCACTCTGAACGTGATGTCGACGCGTTTTCGCATCATGGGTTACGGTGAAGATCAGCCGATCGCTGACAACAGCTCCACGGCCGGTCGCAAGGCTAACCGCCGGGTTGAGATCGCTATTTTCGCCAACGACAAGCTCAAGGGCGTCGCCAAGAACAAAACCGAAGGCTGAGCCTAACGTCTGTCTGACACCTTCGAGCTCTAAGTACGCCTAGAAGAAACCCCCACGGACCGTTTGTCCATGGGGGTTTTCATTTGAAGGGGACTGTTGGCAAGAAGGCAGGTGATGTCTAACTCTGCCCCTTCATGCGTCGAACGATTATCTCAGCCGGGCAGAACTTTGTGAATGACGACTGGATGAGGTTGAGACCTACAAAGGCGGCCACCAACAACCAGTACGGCGAGGCCACGTAGTACAGGGCCAGCGACAGTAGTACCATCGAGCCAGCGAGCAGTCGGATTGAGTTTTCTACAGACATTACGGCTTTCTCCTATTCACGGAGGGTTCGACTAGAACCCGTATGTGATCTTCATGTACACGTTATCATTCAATTGAAACTGTCCAAAATCGGTCGCTTGGTGCTTGCCATCAAAGATATTGCCGCCAAGTGCGAGCGAGATCTCATCGGAGTACTTGTAGCTGGCGGAAAGGCGAACGTAGGTATCTTCGTCGGTCGGCGAATGGAAGACAAAGACTGATAGATTCAGCAGCTCATCAATCATCAGCTTCGATACGCGGGTTGTCACGAGATGGCGTACCTCGTCCCGGACATACATCCCGGCCGCCTCGTTTTGCATCTTGTAAGTATCGTAGTCAAACATCTGGTCAGCTTGCCATTGGAGATTCATGGTCAGATTGGTGGCAACCTGTCGTTCAAAGCCCAACAGCCCGCTGACGCTGGAATTCGGCATCAAGGGATTGTCGCCGTCCTGATCCTGGCGCGAGTCATAGTAGCCGCCTTCCAACCAGACAATACCGCCAGCCAGGGGACCGCGCACCGAAGCGCCGTAGACATTCACCCGGGGGTAGACCGGTTGTGGCACCATGAACGTATCGACGGCGACCATCTCGACACCCTTTGGGTTCTTGTAGAAACCACGGTAGAAGTAGAGAGATGTGTTGAACGATCCCACCGTCCGACTGAGCCGCGCGGCGAATTCACCGTTATTGAGCTCGCGAGCTGGTGTGGGTGGATCGAAGTTGAATCCCTCGCCGACGATTTCCTGACCATTGAAATAGCTGAGTTTGCGACCGGTCGGCAGGCGGTTCGCCTCGAAGCGCGGCGTCCAAACCATGGACAGGTCACCCAGCCCAGTGTAGAACTCCGCCCGAATCGCGTTCTGAGGAGCCTTCAGGTACTGATCATCCCGCCCCACGAAGAACGAGCGATAGTCCTTGGCAAAGACATCGTTGATAAACACGAGGTCGCCCGTTCCCCAAGTAAGAATCTGGCGACCCACCTTGAAATCCCAGCGCTGACCGAGGCGGAACTTCAAATAGCCCTCGCGCAACTCCCAGTCATATACACCGGTGTCAGCGCCGTCGTAGTAGAAATCAAGACGCGTGAAGAACTCGCCGGCATCGCCGAAGTGTTCGGCACGGACCTGCAGTCTGGTCTCGGAGGCAGTGTACTCGGTGGCGGTCGGGTTGTTATCATCGAGACGGGCACCATGCAGGCTCTGCAGGAAGCCATCGACATTCAACTCGGCCTGAGTTGGGGCCGCTGCCAACAGCAGCAGCCCGACGGTAGTTAGTGTGATAATCGTCTTCATGTCTGAACCTCCCCTATTTGATGTAGTCCCGCGGCGGGTTCTTCAGGTAACGCTCGGTGAAGATCGAAGCTTCCAGGCCGCGGTTGTAGCTTATCTCTGAGAATTCGATCGTCGTCTTGCCGCCCTTCTTAACATCTTCGATTGACCTCGCGGTCATAGTGACGATACCATCGACCTCTTCGACTTTCTCCGCCCGAAACACACGAATGAGATTGTCCTTCTTATCGTAATACGTCTCCAGCAGGGGCAAGTGATTGTCCTTCGCGATGTACGACAGCTTGACCGCAAAACCCTTATACTTTTCCTTTGGAGTGGACTTGATAACCCAGACGGCGGCCTCACCGATAGTAGAGTCACCGATCAATTCGTGATTGTCCTCGGTCCAGTGGCGACCGGAGACATCTTCGTAGCTGAAATGCGAGCCAACGAAGCTGGAGTTCTTGTCGTCACCAGAAATCGGCTTCACTAGATCGACCGACGGGACATAGATCCAGCGCAAATCATTGGCATCTGGCATTTTGTGGACCATGAAGGTCAGCCGTGAGATATCGGAAGGCTTCCGGAAGTAGGTGTAGTACTTCTGAGCACCACCATCGGTTTCGTCCATGCGCAACATCACGAACTCCTTGACGCGTTCCTTCCCGCGCTTGTCCAGGATGGTCATGTTGACTTCCGCGACACCGTCGTCGGCGGCATAGTAGTAGGCGAGGTGAGACTCTTTCATCAGTTCGGTGGCATCCTGGGCCACCACGCTCGCTCCGGAGATCATCACCAGAGCTACGAGCATCAGCGCTATGTTCTGCAGTAGGTTTTTCATGGCAATTTCCTTTTCAGTTATTCGCGCGTTCTTTTTTCTGATTTAGTTGCCGGCCGCAGTCCGGGTCGGTGTCTTGGAAGCCTTCTTGCCGGTAGCACTTGCGACAGGCAGGAGGCCACGATGGAATATCTTGGTGATAGCTGGCAGGAGCAGCATGGTCACCAGTCCTGAGACGATCATGATCGCCAGGAAGAATGATCCGACCGTGATGTAGGGCACCAGGGTGGAGAAGATCATCGGGACAAAGCCGATCGCAATAACCAATACGTTGCGACTGATCGCTTTGCCGGTGCCTTCGAAGATGTCGTGGAAGGACTCCTTGAAGTCTTGATTGCGCTTGTGAATTGTCCTCAGCCGCTGGATAAAATGAATGGCGAAGTCTATCGAGAGGCCCAGCGTTAGGGAACTCAGCACGGCGACGGGCATGTCATACGGCTTGCCTATGAAGCCGATGAAAGCATAGATAGCCATAATCGTGATTGTCAGCGGCAGCATCGAGATGAAACCCCACCGGATTGAGCGGAAGAGAATGATCATCATGATGAAGACCACGACATACGAGCTGGCCAGGGACTTGCGCATGCCGCTAACCATCTGGTGCTGCCATTCGATGTTGATATAAGGCAGCCCGGCCCAGCGGATGTTGATGCCGTCCGGTGCTGGGTTGTCAGCTACGAATTGCTCGGCCCGATCGACAACTCGCGAAACCGCCATATTGTCGCCAGCTTTCAGCTGCACCCACAGGTTGGCGCGGTCGTACTCCGGAGTTACGAATTTGAACAGGTCATCCGGGTTACCACCAGACATTTCGAACAGAAAGAGCATCTGAGCCGTTTCGGTCTTGTCGTCCGGCAGCTTAGCCTTGGCCGAGTCGGCCGCGAATAGCTCGTATCGAACCTTCTTGACGATATCAGGAAGACCGGACACGGCGCCAACGATAGGATCCTTCTGCAGATCCTTTTGCAGGGCCTCCATGTAGCGAAGTACTTCCGGCTCCTTCATGTGGTCGTCGTCGTTTCCTTCAATAACCAGGTAATTCATATAGGTGCCAGCCAGGTGCTGGTTCATGACGGCGTCGGCGATACGAATGGGATGGGATTTCTTGAACCACTTCACGGGATTGTCATTGACGACAATCATGGACAGTCCCACGGCGGAGACCACTACGAGCACCAGCGAGGCAAAGATGATGGTCTTGGGATAGTGCCCTGACATGTTGCGGAAAGCATCCATAATGTGCCCTAAGACGCCCGGTTTGTCTTCCATGCTACCAAAATCGCGCAAGGCTTTGTCCGGAATCAAAATCGCGATTGCCGGGTTGAGCGTGATCGACAGGAACCAGGCCACCAGAATGCCGAAGGCCACAAACATACCAAACACCTGAACCGGCGGAATAGGCGTCAGAGCCAGCGAGATGAAACCGGCCACTGTAGTTGCCGAAGTAAAAAGCATCGGCAGGAAGAGCTCGTTGATAGAATGCCGGATCGTCGCGTCCTTATGCTTGTACTTCTTATAGTTGTCGTGGAATTCCGATACGATATGAACTGAATTCAGAACCGCGATAGGGATCAGGAATATCGGAATCATTGATGACATGATATGGACTGTGTGGCCAGTCAAGATCAGAAGACCCATGGCCCAGATCACCGACATTATGGCCACTACCATAGGAGCGATGATGATCCGCACTTTGCGGAAGAACATGAGCAGCAGGAGGAAAATGATCAGGAGCGCCGCCGGTGCGGAGTAGGCCATCTGAGAGAACATCTCAGCACCAAACGAGTCCTCAGCCATGGGCAAGCCAGCGATGTGGTACTGCTCGTCTCCCCCGTGCTGATCGACAATGGCCTTGATCTCGCCCGAGATGCGGTGCGACATGTCTTTGGACTCAATCGGCACCATAATGGCGACGGCCCGGCCATCCTCTGAGGCCAACTTGCCTCGCAGAATCGGATTCTCATTAATGCGTGAGAGGATATAATCGGCCTCTTCCTGAGTCTCGATCTCATCATCCATCAGCGGACCAACCAGCAGAACTCCGCCTGCCCCCTGCTTGATATCATCCACCGTCGAAGGAGCCATGATATCATCGACAACGACCCCTTCGATATCCTCGATGGCGGCAGTAATATTGTAGATGCGGTTCAGTGTCTTAGGATTGATTGCGCCATCTTCTCGAACCACACCCACTGCAATGAAGTCCGAGAGACCGAAGTCATCTCTGGTCTGGTGCTCAAAAAGTCGCACCGGGGCGTCCTCGGCGAGCATGTTTTCGGGATCAGTGTCAATCGTGATCTTTGGAAATTGGGCGGCAAAAAAGGCCGTGATGACGACCGCCAGCCCTATCACCCACCAAGGGCGATTTATTGCGAAATTCGTAAGTCCTTTCTTCATGTCCATCTTCTCCGTCTTGGTTGTTTTCGTCTTTCAAGGTTAGATGGAAAGGTGGACCGAATGATTCAAACGTGGACTGATTATGTCGGTGCAAACGGTGCTTTGGAGTGGAGCGCCCAGCGCTCCGACAGCGTAAGTGCATGCGAATAAAGGTGATAGGCGAAGTAGTAGGGGATTATCCCTGGCCGAACTTTTCGTCCCAACGCGCCTTAAGAAGGCTGTTCAGCTTAGTCTCAAGGGCCGGAGGAAGATCTTCCTGCTGGCCTTCCCGGCAGAGTTTGACGGTCTGACGCAGTGTATCGACCATTATCCGACACTTGTCGCAATGGCCAACATGCGCCTCGATTTCAGCGCAGAGCTCTGGCGATACGCCACCATCGAGGTAGTCGTTCAAATCGCTAATATAATCAGGACACGCTTTGCCCATATTCGCCCTCGAATGTATCAGATAGTCGTTCGCGCAATGCCAGCCTGGCCCGCAAAATACGCGATTTCGCCGAAGCTTCCGATTGTCTGGTTAGCCGGGCCACCTCTTTGACCGACATTTCCTCGATGTATCTCAGCAGGAAGGCCTCACGGTATTTGTATGGCAACTCGCCAATGGCTTCATTGATAATAGTCCGCAGCTGGTCATTCTCGAGTATCTGATGCGGGTCACGCCAGTCGAATAGCGGCGAACCTTCATGCTGATGCTCGGCTCCTTTGCCAGGCAAGTATTCCTCGATCGGTTTCAGATCGGCCTGCTTGCTCTTGGCGAACTGCCCTCGGGCCATATTGAGAGCAATCGAATAGAGCCAGGTGCCAAAAGAGGACTCGGCCCGAAACTGATCGATCTTGTCAATGGCTCGCAGCAGCGTATCCTGCATGACATCCTCAGCGTCCTGTTCATTGCCAGCCAGACGGCGCACCATAGCATATACCTTGCCTTTGTGCATATCGACTAGCTCCACGAAAGCGTCGAAATCGCCCGTCTGGGCTTTCTTTACCAGTTCCTTCTCACTCATTGGATAGAAAAGTAGCCAAAACGGTTCACAAACAAAAGGATTTAATGCGCCTGACCTGCGCGGACTGGCAAATGTGGTTGAACGTAACCTCGTGCGAGAACGTTACGTACAGTATTAAATGACACTGGACCTCAACCTCATTCTAATCTATGATAAGCGATATCGAAAACAGAAACAAACCAAGACATAGGAGAACGTCGATGCGAAAACTGGCAATTGCTGCCGCCCTAATCATGATCCTGACCGAAGTCGGGGTGGGGGCTGAGTGGCTGGATGCAGATTTGGATAACGGCCTCAAGGTGATGATCCTGGAGAACCACCAGGTTCCTCAGGTTAACATCTCTACCACCGTGCGAGTAGGAGCCAAGAATGAAACGGATTTTTTCGACGGTGCCACGCACTTTCTCGAGCACCTGATCCTGTTTCGCGGTACGGAGAGCCTGACCGGCGAGGAAGTGGGCGAAGAAATGAAGAAGCACGGCGCTTACTTCAACGGCTATACTTCTTCGGATTGGACCGATTTTGTCATCTCCCTGCCCAAAGAGAACTTTGACTTTGCCCTCAAGATCCATGCCGACATGCTCTTTCGCTCCAATTTCCCCGCCGAAGGCATGGACAAGGAGCGCCAGGCTATCCTGGAGGAAATCAACATCAGCGAAGACGATCCCTTCTCCACGGCATATCGGTCGTCCCTGAGCGCCCTCTACGGCGATCACCCATATTCCAAAAACGTGCTGGGAACCAAGGAACGGGTTCAGAATGTTCCCCGTGATTCCGTCTACGCCTACTATAAACGGTACTACACGCCTAACAACATGACCATGGTGATTGTTGGTGACATCGACGCCGCGAGCACGCTCGAAGCCGTGAAGGAGATCTTCGGTGGCTTCGCGCGAGGACAGAATCCAAAGGACAGTTACACTGCCCCGCCAACCCACACCGAAATCACGCCTATCGAAATCAAGAAGGATGTCGGTCAGGTCTACTTGATGATGAGCAGTATCGGACCCAAGGGTGACAGCCCGGATCAGTATCCGCTCGACATCATGGCCAATATTCTGGGCAGCGGTGAATCGTGCCGCTTGAATAAGAAACTCAAGGATGACCTGGGCCTGGTCTACACCACCGGGTTCTCCTTCTGGACACAGAAGTACGAGGGGATTCTGTTCGCCTCGGCTTCCCTGGAGCTGGAGAACCTTTCAGCGACCGAGACAGCTATCAATGAGGTTCTCACCGACGCCCTTCAGAATGGTTTCGTAGAAAATGAACTGCGCAAGGCCAAGAACTCGATCAAGACAAACTGGTTTGTTGGGATGGAGCGAGGCCTGAGCCTCGCCGACCGATACGCCCAGAATGGCTCATTCATCGGCCGTGAATTTGTAGACAACTACGCTGCGAACATCGAGAACGTCACCCTTGATGAACTCAACGCCGCGGCCCGTAAGTACCTTAGCACTGACGCCTACGTCAAGACTACAGTGGTGCCCAAATGAAGAAGATACTCACTGTTCTGATAATCCTGACGACGTCCGCATTGTTCGGTTGTGGCGAAAAGCTTGCGGTCGTCAGCATTGACTCCGAGGGTTACGGACGCACGACTCTGGATAACGGTTTGACCGTCTTGATAAACCACGATGAGACTACCGCGCTCACCGCAGCCAGTATCATCTTCGGCGGCGGAGTATTGGCCGACACGCCTGGCAATAACGGCCTGACCAACCTTACCACGCGGATGTTGCTCAAGGGGAATGATCTCATGACAGCGGCCGAGATCGCGAACCGACTGGATTTTCTGGGTGCCAATGTCAACGCCGCCGGTTATCGTGATTTCAGCGAAGTCTCAATCGTGGCTCTGTCGGAGAATTTCGAGGAAGTCCTTCAGATAGTGGCTCGGTCATTGGTCTCCCCCACCTTCCCCGAGGACGAGTTGGAAAAGCTCAAGGTGGAAGTCGAAGGGATGATCAAATCTTCTGATGACGACCAAAGCCAGGCCTCCAGCAAGTTGTTCTGGCAAACGGCCTATGGTGAGCGGGAACTGGGCCTGCCAACCCTTGGTACTATGGAATCACTGGCCGATATCAGCGTAGTCGACGTACGAGCCCAGTTCGATAGACTGGTCGGCGGACAGAACCTGATCTTCTCGATCGCCTCCGATTTGCCCACCGACAGTATCGTAAGCATGATTCAGAATAATCTGGGCCTCATTCGCCCCGAAGCCACGCCGCCAGCAGCTCCGAAGAAGGAGCTCCAGGAGGAGAAGATCGGTTTCAGGGAATTCGACCGCAGCCAGTCGTTCATTTATACGGGAGCTGTTTTTGATCACTTGCCAGCCGAACAAGTGGCCTACCTGGTACTACTCAATGAAGTCATGGGGGCCAACGTAGGCTCCCGTCTGTGGTATCTTCGACAGGACGAAAAGCTAGCCTACGCCGTGTTCACGCAGTATGGTGTCGGCAAGCACCACGCCTCATTCCGGGCTGCTCTGGGCACCGATACCTCCAAGGTCGGCCAGGCCCTGGAGTCTCTAGGGCGAGAGTGGAGGCGCATGGTGACTGATGGCATAACTGCTGAGGAGTTGGCCGACGCCCGCGTCAACATGAAGAATAATCTCATTTACGGTATTGATCGTAAGGGTAATCGGGCCGACAACATGGCCTACTACGAACATGTCGGATACAACTATCGATTTGTTCTGGATCTTATCGAGATGGCCGACCGGGTCCACCTGGATCAGCTGAACGATTTCCTCAAGCAGGAGTTCTCTGAGGATCGTACGTTCACGTCAGTTGTGGGCAAGAAATAGTCTTTCTGCAAAAGATGCGAACGAAAGCCGGTCGGAGTTATACTTCCGACCGGCTTTTCTGTAATCGAGTCAGTCAGGAGAAGAGTGATCGGACTCGCTGGCGGTGGAGTTGGGGATCGAGGAGGAAAGCCGAGAACAGGCAACGAAAAAGGGATCAGGTATTCACCTGATCCCCTGGACAGTCTCTTATCGTGTGCGGTTAGCCTGCATTGATCGGCAGAGGTATGCTATCGATTGGTAGCAGTCTGACGACGACGGATAGTCACGATTCCGACAGCCACGAGCAGAATCAGCAGACCGGCCAAACTCCAGTTGGAGTAAGTCGATACTGACGGGGCCTCGACAAAGTCGCAGCTCGCATCACTGACCACGTGGAACGAATAGGAATCGAAGCACAGGGTACCCTGGCAAATGTCGACGTTTAGGTGGCCAGCGGCCAACGGACCCATACAAGTCAGGGATACGGAAGCATTGTCGGCCGGACCAGTGAGAACCGGCGCCGTAGGCATTTGCACGCTACCGGATTCGGTCACAACGGACAGAGTGTACTGAAGGCCCGCGCCTCCGCCAGAGATGCTATAGTCCAGGGACTGAGTAGCTTCATTGAAGACACAAGTAGTGTTAATCTGGGCTGTAGCTGCCTGGGCTACCAACAAAACCGCCAAGACGAGCAAACATGTGAACCTTAGACATCGAATCATCTGGTGACCTCTTTCTGATGAGATATTGATTTGGTACAGAACATTGGTGTCAATCATGCAATTCCAGGAATCGGTACAATCCTCAAAGATCGCAGAAACTGGCGGTATCTCGTAAGTACAACTTGCATATAGAATACCCTCAAAGTCCGATTTGGTCAAGGGAAAACTGTCCCAAGGGGGCTTAGAAAGCCCCTCAGAACGGGCCTGATTGGATCCATATTATCGCAGTTGACCACTATCGCCAAGAAAACGCGGACGGTGGGTCGCCGTCCGCGTTTTCCTCGTGCAACTCACAAGTTAGTATATTGTAGCACCTTAGAGCTACGGCCTGATAACCATATCAGAGCGCTCAAGGTGCAGTCTTTCGTAGGACTCTGCCGAAATCACGTAGTACCACTGTCCGAACCGTTGGTTCAGCTCCGCCGCTTTGACGCGGCCGTTCTCCACATTCGTACGCCACCGCTCATGCTGCTGGTGGAGCTCTTTGTTCTCCTTGTCCGCTTCCGTCAGCAACGAGTCCGCCTTGGCCAAGAAAAGAGTGTCGTGAGGACGGGAAGGCTCGGGTAGTAGTGATGAGTCGAATTCCGCCGAGACAAAGAGGTACCGATTTTCCGCGAGCCCACTCGATTCACCAGAGGCCTGGATCCCGGCCGAGACGGCATCCCCCCGACCATACACTACTTCGCCAAAGCGCAGGACCAGCTTGGTGCCATCCTTGGTGTATAACTGGAGTTCACCTTCGTTGGAAAGCAGTTGCCCATCGTGATTGAAGAAGTAGCCTTTGCTCTGTAATGACATTGCGTCAGCCTGGGAAACGCTCTCCCCTTGCCCAGCTCGGGCCAATGAAGCTGAGAGACCGGCCGGTTTCGGCCGGACGCCCACTATGCTGAGACTGTCCAGAGTGTTCAATAGATTTTCGAGCTTAGTCGTATCCATGACCTGATTACTCGCCATCTTGTCGGCCCGCCATTGGCCATCTTCGGATCTCAGGACGACTTGGTCCCCTTTGCTGACCCGGCGAGTACGTTCATCGATGGAGTAATCATCAATCACGATCTTGTCGAAGCGGTAGCGATTGGTCTGAAGCAGATCAGTGTCGATCCAGTCCTCGAATCGTGTTGAGAGTTCCACGTCAATCTTGGCGGCATAGACTCGGTTCTGGTCAGGCACACGAACGAAGCGATAGCCGGGCTGACCCGAGGCTTCTTTGCCGAGGATGAAGTCAACCAGGACCTTGTCGCCTTCTCCCTTGATCGTGATTCTCTGACCGCGCCCCGTCAGGGACGCTGTTTCATTGAGCGGATCGATCAAGCCAAAGGACTCCAGATCAGACATGTCAGCACTCCGGAAATCATCCTTGGTCACGTCGATGAAGCCAGCAGCGGTGCGAGCCAGCTGGTCCTTACCGTCGGCTGGATAATCGTGGTGCGATGGAATACTCCACTTCCCCTCAGAGAAAATAACCTTGAAGGGCACCGCACTACCGGCCGCTTCGTCAAAATCGATGACCTCGAGCGCGACCGCCTCGTTGGGATCCTGGAACTCGGGGTAGAACGGTTGCCCTTGATCTTCAAAGGCATCCGATGTGATGTTGCGAGGGGCCAGCAAGTAGGCCAGGAGGGCCAGTACGATCGCGGCCCCGACGTATAATAAAGTTCTTTGATTCTCACCCATGACTTAGCTCCTCAACCTTTCGGCCGCCAGGGCTCCCTCGGCCTCGCGCCGTCGGCGCTTGATGAAGATCATGACCCCCAGGACAAACACCGGAATCGGCGGCAACAAGACAGCCATCGTCCTTATCCGGGTCTGGATTCCGCGCACCGCCCGTTCCATGTTCTCTTTGCTGGCCTGAATAGTCGCCTCTTTGCGCGACTCAATGTTTGTCTTGAGAACCTCGAAGCGACGGTTCTCCGCCTCCTGAAGATTGCCAGCCATGATCTTTTTGGTCTGGGCATCAAGGTCAGCCCGCCCCTGCACGGCCGCAACTTTGTCATTGAGCCGTCGCTGAGCTTCACTCAGAGCCTGCTCAGCCTGATTCTCGGCCTCGCGCTCATCATCGATGCGTTTCTGCACGAACTCCTGTGTCTGCTCCTCAACAGTCTCTAAGGTCCGGTGACGAACTCGCTTCTTGCGCAAAGCGACAAAAGCTGGGTCGTCAATGAGCATGTCCATGCAGTTCAGAAAGAACGTGATGTTGTCAAAGTTGAGCGTCTCGATCCCCTGTTGCCGTATCTGGAAGAACTGCTCCGAGATAAAATCCAGATCCGCAATCACGGTCACATTGACGGTTCCCGACGGCGCGCTCGGATCGTCCGAAACGTTGCTGCCAAAGACGTGAGCAGCGGTCGTGTAAATCTCTCCCGTCGGCACTCGGCGCGGGTTACGCGTGAGTGTCAAGCCCGTGCCAAAGAAGCCGCGCTGGACCAGTTGCTGAAAAGGCAGAGCGCCCGAAATGCGGCCCGTACGCAGAAGCGGCTGGAACTCTTAGGGACTGCCTGGACCCTTGTTGTGATTACCGGGATAGAGCAGGACATCT
>CAZHDS010000035.1:0-20720 GCA_964531495.1 uncultured Ignavibacteriales bacterium | reverse complement strand
CCCCCGGTGGCCCACCCGTGCTCGGGTGGGGTACAAGATCCGATCAAAGCAAAGTAGGACGGATTTGTCCTCAACCCCGCCATCTTCCACGCAAGGCGGGTCCGAAGACGGAGCGGCTCTACGGAAAATAAGATGGATAGGTCGGCGACTCAGAACCGCTAGTGCCGGGTCATCCGAAGGAGAGAAGTGACGCTTCGCGTCAGCCCCTGGGTTTTTGGAGGCGTTGGCGGATGGCGAAATGCGCCGCCTTGAGCGCCAGGCCACGATGCGAGACCCCGTTCTTCTCTTCGAGTGTCATCTCGGAGAATCGTTTGTTGCGATGGGGATAGAAGAAGATCGGATCGTACCCAAACCCCTCTTTGCCGCCTATCTCTTCGCTGATCAAGCCCTCAGCTTTGCCTTCGCAAACATCGGTAGTACCATCTCCCCAGTTAATCGCGATCACACAGCGGAACCGAGCCACGCGTTGCTCTTTCGGAACGCCTTCAAGAGCTTGTAGCAGTTTGCGATTGTTGTCGGCGTAGGTGACATGTTCACCGGCGTAGCGCGATGAATAGACGCCCGGTGCGCCGCCGAGATAGTCGACCTCGAGGCCGGAATCATCGGCCAGCGAAGCAAGTCCCGTAAAAGCCGTGATGCCGTTCGCCTTCAGAAGGGCGTTGTCTTCGAGGGTGGTGCCAGTTTCTTCGATATCGGGGAAGCTTTCGAAGTCGGCGCTGGTAAGAATCTCGATCGGAAGATCCTGAAGCAGATTCGTGATCTCCCGGATCTTGTCCTGGTTGTTAGTGGCGAGTACTATCTTCACATTCATCCTCTGATGCTTGTTATGCGGCGGTTGTGGTTACCACCCCTCAATACCTACTGATATCTATCCGGGTGATGTTGTCGATCAGGCGACCCATGAAGCGCGAAGCCACTTTCGAAAATCTCTCCGGTACATCACTGACGTAGAACTTGTGGGTGCCCGACTTCTTGGCCGAAAGCAAACCGGCCTCGGTGAGCTCTTCCTTGACCACGCGCGCTGTTTCTTCTCCGGAATCGATCAGCGTTACCTTGTCGCCCATGACTTCGGCGATGATTTCTTTCAGTAGGGGGTAGTGAGTGCAGCCCAACACCAGAGTATCGACATCGACATCAATCATGGATTGCAGGTACTCGCGCGCAATCAGGCGGGTCGCTTCCTTGTCGATATATCCCTCCTCGGCGAGCGGTACGAAGAGGGGACAGGCCATCGAGAACACTTTGACCGCTGCATCCTGGGCCTGGATCAACTTGGCGTAGGCGTTGGAACCGATCGTGGCATTGGTGCCAATGACGCCCACGCGACCATTCGTAGTTGTCGCCACCGCCGCTGCTGCTCCCGGTTCGATGACACCCGTCATAGGAACGGCGAAATCAGTTCGCACTTCATCAAGCGCGGTCGACGAGGCGGAGTTGCAGGCGCAGACGATATGCTTGACGTTGTGCTCCATCAAAAAGGCCACATCCTGCCGCGTGAACTGGATAATGATCTCCTTGGAGCGGCCGCCATACGGCGTACGACCCTGATCACCGAAGTATATCACGTCCTCACCCGGCAGCAGCCTGAAGATTTCGCGCGCGACGGTCAAGCCGCCGACGCCGGAGTCAAAAACGCCGATAGGCAGGCCAGCGTTGTTTGCGGTGCTATCGTTCATCGCGGTGGTTATTGCTCCTCGTACTTGGCCTTGAACTTCTTGATGGCGCTGAATATCGATTGGGCCACGTCATTCTGGTAATCAGATTCCTTGAGCAGCTTCTCTTCGTCCTTGTTGGAGATAAATCCGGTTTCAATCAGCACCGAAGGGGTGAAGACCTGGTTCAGGACAAAAAAGGCGGCCTGGTCAACCCCCCGAGCCGGGATCTTGAGCTTGCGATTGAATTCTCGTCCGACCATCATGGCGAAGTCGTATGATTCTTCCTGGAATTCCGTCATGATCATCTCGTTGAGAATCGTCAGAATCGGATCCTCATCGAGTTCTTCGGCCGTATCGGCCACCGTATCGCCTTCGTCATTCCGCTCGCGGAGGAAAAAGCTATTCTCGAATTGGGCCACGGCTCGGGCAGAATCGTTGAGGGCGGGAGCGAGGAAAAACACGTTCCAACCCCGAATGTTCTTCTTTGGTGAGGCGTTGACATGGATCGATAAAAACAGATCAGCTCCAGCGTCGTTAGCGATTCGGGCGCGATCCTCCAGGGCGACAAACTTGTCTCGGTCACGGGTCATGACGACTTTGTACTGCTTGTCCTTTCGAATCATCTGAGCCAACTCCCGAGCGATCTTGAGCGCGACATCTTTTTCGCGAGTCCGACCCTGACCGATAGCACCATAGTCTTCGCCGCCGTGACCGGCGTCGATTACAATGACATCAATCTTGTTGTCGGGTCCAACCACCAGGGGAGCCGAGTCTTCCGGGTCGATGGCAAAATCGGCGTCGGAGACAGTGATCTGAATCCGTGGTGGGTCGTAGGCGAGGCGGTGATGCCACGTCTTGACATTCCGCTTCAAGCGCATCGAAATCTGGCCCGCGCCGGCGGACTGATGCGTAGTCAACTTGTAAACGTGACGACGGTCCTTGCGAGACATGATCTGGCTGGAGTTGAGCCGGGCGTCGGTGATCGTGATGTTGAGCCAGTTGCCCTCTGTCAGATAAATATCATAGTCCAGTTTGCCCGTGAGGAGCACTTCAATCAACAGGCCGTTGGCTTTGCCCTCGATGGATAAGTCCGAGACGTTGAAGTACTCGGAGTCTATTCTCAGGGTCCTGTCCATGTCGGTATACGAGATGCTCTGGGGGAGGACGCCGTTCAGGAAGGTCAGGAAGGTCTTGGCGGGCAGGTAGAGTTGACCTCGCTCCAACTGGGCAGGAAAAGTCTGGTTGTACAGTTTGTCACCGAGTTTGAAGAAGGGCGAGCCTACGACAAAATCGAAGCGGCTGCCTTCGTTGATATAGCTGATCTGGTGGCCCAGGAGCTCCCAATTCAGCTGACCTCCGATGACCTCGGCCAACTCTGAGAGAGAGACGTAAATGATGTCATCGACCTTCAGGGCGGCCAGATCGCGGTTGTCCGTGCCGACCACCAATGGCACGCGGGTTCTCTCGAGGGTAGTAGCGGCACCTCCGGATGATAGCAGGACCAGCAGAGCCATGATTGATATTTTCAGAATCCTGAGCATTTACTACCGGTCTCTCTTGAGCGCTTGTTTCATCCGTCGATCCGCCTCCGCCTTGGCAATTTCCTGACGTTTATCATACTTTCTACGACCGACTGCTACCGCCAGTTCGATTTTGGCCACGCGACCCTTGAAATAAATGGTCAGAGGGATCAAGGTCATCCCCTTCTGCTCGGTCTGAATGAAGAGTTTGTTGATCTCTCGTTTGTGGGCCAGCAGTCGACGAGTGCGAATGGGATCGTGGCTGTCGTCGCTAGCCATCTCGTAGGGGGAGATGTGGAGGTTTTTCAGCATCAGCTCGCCTTCTGAGATGAAAGCGTAGGCGTCAGAAATGGTGATCTTTCCGGATCGAAGCGACTTGACTTCGCTGCCAATGAGCTCGATGCCCACCTCGATCGTGCTGTCGATCTGGTAGTCTTTGCGGGCCTTGCGGTTACGCGATATGATAGTGATGTTGTCGCCGGCATCCATGCGCGCAAAAATAGAGTAATTGTCGCTCTGACGCAACAAAAACCGGGTGACTGGATGTGGGGAGTGGAGCAATGGGCTGGTATGTCGATACTATTGGAAACAGTTGGGCCGCCTGCAGGGAGGCTGGCCGCGAACATAGGGGAAGAGTTTCATGAGTGTCACAGACCGCAAGGCCAAAGGATCGATTCTGGTGGTCGATGACGAGGTCGTCATTACGCAGCTGCTGAGTACTATGCTGCACAAGCGGGGGTACTCGGTTGCCACCGCCGCTGACGGCGCCAGCGCCATTGCCCTGGTCAAAGAACAGAGGCCGGATTTGATTGTCATGGACATAGTTATGCCTGTTATGGATGGCTACGATACAACGGCTCAAATACGCAGCGATCCCCTCATGAAGGACGTTCCCGTTATCTTTCTAAGCGGCCGGCCGCCGACTGAGGACGGAGGAAGAGCCTTCAAGAGCGGTGGCACCATGTTTCTGAAGAAACCGTTCTCCAACAGCCAGTTCATGACGATTGTAGATCTTGCCCTGGGAAATCAGCCCTCGGCATGATTGGTTAAGGCATAAAGTTTTCACCCCCTGCTTCCGATAATAATGAGTAGGAGACAGCAAGAGACAGCGAATCGCTGATATTCAGAGGATTGAACTATTGTCCCACAAGATTGAAATAGCAAGCGCGCGTGTACTGGTCGTCGATGACGAACCAGAGATCACTGAAATCGTCGAAGCGTTTCTGGCTGAATCGGGCTACGAGGTAGTCGTAGAAAACGCCCCCAGCGAGGCCGTCAGAAGGGCCCGGGAGTTCAAGCCGCACGTTATCTTGCTCGACATCATGATGCCGGGTGTTGATGGCTACAGCGTCTGCGAGGAAATCAAATCCAATCCCGAATTCGCAAGCACTCCTGTCATCTTCCTGACCGGGAAAGACCGCTCTGATGATATGGGGCGTTCCTTCCGCAGCGGCGGCGACATGTTTATCAAGAAGCCGTTCTCTTGCGAGCGCCTACTTGAAATCGTGAACATCGTGCTGATGTCCACCCGCTAACCGCCCATCGAATTCCCTCGCCAACCAAGAATTCCTCAAGTCATGGATTTCTGTTGACTTCTATTGTGCGGCGCACTATATTGATCCCGGTGAAAGTATGAAGCTAATCAAGAGATACAGCAACCGACGTCTCTATGACACATCGACCAGTTCGACCTTGACCCTCGCCGACCTGGCTGCCTTCATTCGTGCGGGCACCGAGATCAGAGTCATCGACACTGTTGATGGCGAAGATATCACGACCGAGGTTATGGGACGAATACTGGTGGCGGAGATGTCGAGCTGGGAGAACGCCCGGAAGTCGCAAGAGATTCTGCGCAAGACGATAACCTTAACGGGAGAGAAGTCCATGTCGCTGTTGAAGAACACAATCCTGGCATCGATCGGTGTCTTCCAGGTGACCAAGGCCAAGGCCGAGAAGATCATTGATGATCTGATCAAAAAGGGTGAGTTGGACAAGTCAGACAGGAAGAAGGCCGTGCTGGAACTGCTCGAAAAGGCCGAGAAGTCGACCGCCAAATGGTCCGACAAGGTGTCCAAGGAAGCGGGCAAGGTTCAGAAGGAAGTCTCGTCGGCTGTTAAGAAGCTCAATCTGGCCCGACAGACTGACCTCAAGAAGATTGAAGCCAAAGTCGATCGCTTGAACAAAGTGATCAAAAGATTGGAAGAGAAGCTGGATCAGAAGTAGTCTCCAGTTCTATCTCACGAACATAGGGCGGCCACTTGTTGGCCGCTCTTTTCTTTTCGGGCCAAAATCACGTGAGCAGGGCCAAGAACGCACCTTCGTCGAGGACTTCTATACCCAGCTTCCTGGCTTTGTCCAGCTTGGAGCCGGGATCGGTTCCGACCAGGAGGTAGCTGATCTTCTTCGAGATACTCCCGACAACTTTGCCGCCGTTCTCCTCGATGAGATTCTTGAAGTATCCTCGAGGCTGTGAAAGGGTACCGATGATTACGAACGACTTTCCATTCAACGGTCCCGGTTCACGCCTTGTCGTATTCGGGAACTTCACGCCTCCCTGCCGCATGCGGTCAAGCATGCGGCGCGTACTATCGTCGGCGAAGAACTGCTCTACGTTGGCCGCGATGATCGGTCCGATGCCGTCAATGGCGGTGAGTTCCTCCAGAGAGGCGCCCTGAAGTCCCTCCAGCGATCCGTAGTGTTCAGCCAGCTCTAGCGCGGCCGATTCGCCTACGCCATTGATGCCGAGAGCATAGATCACGCGCGGCAAAACCGTGTCGCGGGCCTTGTCGATTTGGCCCAGCAGGTTGTCAGCCCGCTTGTCGGCCATGAGATCCATCGACAACAACTGGTCCTTGGTCAGGTGGAAAAGGTCCGAGGGATCCCTGGCCAGATCTCGGTCGATCATCTGGCGAGCCAGCTTACCACCCAGACCTTCAACATCAAAGCCAGCCTTGGAGGCAAAGTGAAACAGACGCGCCTCTCGCTGAGCCGGACAGGATAGATTCAGACAGCGATAGGCCGCCTCGTTTTCGGTGCGGATGATAGGCGACTGACATGAGGGACATTGCCCGGGGAATCTTATCTTCCTGGCCTTGGCCGGACGTTGACTCGGGTCGGCAGCGACGACTTCCGGGATTACGTCGCCAGCCCGACGGACGATGACAGTGTCCCCTACGTGGAGGTCCAGTTCCTCCAATTCGTCCTGGTTGTGCAGCGAGGCATGACTGACCATCACGCCGGAGACCCGAACCGGTTTGAGCACCGCGACGGGCGTGATGGCCCCGGTGCGGCCAACTGAGAACTCGACGGTTTCAAGGATCGTGGTCGCCTCAGCGGCCGCGAATTTCCAGGCGACCGCCCAGCGTGGAGCTCTGGCGATGCGGCCCAACTGCGCCTGGAGGTCAAAACGATCCACCTTGATCACCATGCCATCGATTTCATAGCCGAGCCCCGGGCGATTACGCTCCAGCGTCAAGAATGACTCCTGTACTTCTTCAACCGTCCCGACAACATGCGTCATATCATTGACGAGGAAACCCTCAGCGGCGAGGATCTCCATGACTCTGCTTTGCCGGTCAAGGTCGTTCAGGTTGCTGTCGGAAATGCCATAGGCGTAGAACATCAGCGGCCGGGAAGCGGCGATAACTGGGTCCAGTTGCCGCAATGATCCTGCGGCGGCATTGCGCGGGTTCGCCATCGGTGGTTGATCGTTCTCCTTAAGAGTCTGGTTGAGCCTCTCGAAGGCGGTCGTCTTCATTATGACTTCGCCCCGCACCTCCAGAAGAGGATACCGCTTCGCCACATCCGCCCCCAATTGCAGAGGAATGCTGCGGACGGTTCGAAGATTGGCCGTGATATTCTCTCCCTTTTGGCCGTCTCCCCGGGTGGACCCGAGCACCAGTTGGCCATGCTCGTATACCAACTCCACCGCCAGACCATCGAGTTTCGGCTCGATCATGTAGTCAACCGCGATCTCTGTATCCAGGCCCTTGCGAACGCGCTGGTCGAACTCCAGAAAGCCCTCGTAGGTCGTCACTTTCTGAAGGGACAACAGCGGTACTCGATGCACCACCGGTTGAAATTTCTCGGAAGGAGCCGCCCCCACTCTCTGGCTGGGTGAGTTGGGAGTGACCAATTCCGGATATGCCTTTTCGATTTCCAGGAGGCGCTCGAAAAGTTGGTCGTACTCGGAATCCGGAATGATTGGCTGATCATCGACGTGGTACCGCCGGTTGTGGCCTTCTATCTCAGCCCGCAGCTTAGCTAGATCGGTCAGCAGTTTCTTGGTCGGTTTGCTCATTGATGGAATAAAGAACGGGGGGCGTTCAAAGTCAATAGATGGCTCAGGGCAGGCTGGTCAGCGCAGGGCCTTGCGAAACTCCGACATCATGTGGCCGCCCATGTCATCGACGATGTCAGGGACCCATAGTGCAACCGGAAAATCTTCGCCAGCCATTTGCATGATGACCTGGTCGCCAAGGTAATAGCTGCGCGATGGTTGAGCGTCGCTGAACCTGAGCTGTAGGCAGGTTCGCCGTTCATTGGTAAGCAAGGTCGGGGAGTCAAAGCGCTCGCGGAAATCAAGCCAGCGCAAATCGGCAACCTCGGCGGTCCGAGGACGGCTGATCTTTTCTTCGACCAACCAATGACGGCGGGGCCGGCGTACCTCAACAAACATCAGTCGTCCTTCACGGTCGAACTCAAGGCTAACAGAATCCGACTCCAGCCAGTTGAAGAAACAACGTTCCTTCGAGAGTGGTCCCACCTGAACATACAGCGCATCCTCTTCCAGTTGATAAAAACCCCGGCCGGGCACAACAGGCTCGGTCGGGGGTGATATCTTTACTCTGGCGGCGGTGATGGCCATAGTTTCACTTGATCTCTTTCAGGCGCTCCTTGGCTTGCTCAGCCTCGAGGCTGCCCGGATGGTCATCGATCAGACGCTGATAAAGGGCGATCGCTTCGTCCGTCTTTTCCAGTTCCTGTTTGGACCGAGCCAGCTTGTAAAGGGCCCGACCAACATTTGGCGAGCTCTTGTATTCCTCGATCAAATACTCCAGATCAGTAACAGCGTCAGCGTACTTCTCCAGCGAGTAGTGACACTCACCGATCCAGTAGTAGGCGTTCTCGGCATAGTCGTGCTCCGGGCACTGCTGCAAAAAAGTCCGGAATCCTTCGATCGCCGGATTGTACTCACCGCGACGTACGAGGATGAAAGCTTCATCGTAGGTCGAGGTGCAGTCGATCGTGGGCTCGGCTGACGCTGTGCCGGGACCTTGAGTCGTGGTACCCTGATCGGATGCGCCAGGCGAAGGTCTCAGAACATGCACTTCCGGCTTGACGCGGATTTCGTTCATGATCTGCATCAAGTCGTTGTAGTTCTCCAGCAAACTGGAAATTTGATCATCAAGCCGCTGCATCGTCGTAGCCATGTCGGCCCGCAATTGACCGTCGCCGCTGGTGCCGCTGGCCACCGCTGATTCCATTCTGGCTACCAGGGCCTGCGTTTCCTGGTTCTGGGCCTCCAGGCGAGCGATATCGGCGCGGATTTCGTGGACGTGACGAGTTGTGGCACAACCGCCAATAAGTGTAGCCACAACGATGGCCGCCATCATTACGATGGCGGTGATGTAGTTCTTACGGTTCAGCATTGGGAACCCCTGTCCAGCTATTGCGAGACGATGCGGAATTCGCCGCGGCGGTTCTTCGTCCAGGCTTCTTCAGTAGAGCGGCTGTCGACAGCGCGTTCCTTGCCGTAGCTGATCACTGAGAGGCGCCCTTCGTCGATGCCACGGCCGACCAGATAGTCCTTGACCGCTTTGGCGCGCTTCTCGCCCAGCGACATGTTGTATTCAACCGTACCGCGTTCATCGCAATGGCCTTCGATCTTGGCGAAAGCATCGCCGAACTCAACCAGCAAGGCGTAGTTGGCATCAAGCGCAGCCTTGGCGTCTTCACGCAGACTGAACTTATCAAGATCAAAGTAGACGGTCTGCAGCTGAGATTCCTTGAGGGTCGGCGGTGGTGGTGGCGGAGGTGGGGGCTCTGGAGTTGGCTCTTCCACAACAACCGGTGTCGTATCTATGGGTACTTCCTCGATCACCTCTTGAGGTCCACCACAAGACATTGCCATCAGGGCCAACATTGCCAGCCCGATCAAACTCAACAATCCAAATCTTCTCATGTCACATTTTCCCTTACAATATGTGAAAATCCCTATTTTCTACCTTCCTAAGACTCAAATCTACGTGACAACTATCAAGCGGTCAACATTAAAAGTGGTCTGGTCACCCTCTTTCGCACCGCCTGAAAACCGCTCGTAGCAGCAGAATCCGGGCTCAGGACCGATTATCGCCCCTCCTGAAGTGTTTTACGATTTCCTCCGCAATCCAGATTAGAGCAACTCACCGGTTGCGACCGGCACGACCCGTCCGCCAACCTTGACCTGGATTCGGCCTTCGTTCTCCTCGGCCATCAGATGCAGACGGGATGGACGGCCGATTTCGATTCCCTGCTCCACCCAAATATCGAGCGAATCTTTGTCGAAATAGCGATGATTCACCAAATAGGCAGCCAGACAGCCAGCCGCGCTGCCAGTAGCAGGATCTTCCGGAACACCATAGTAGTCCGCAAACACACGGACATTCAGAGCGTTGCTGGCGTCGTACGTCTCGGGGCAGAAGGTCAGGATCGCCTTGGCTTCCAGATTCTTCACAAATCGATAGTACTTTGGCAAGAAGACCTTGATTTGTTTCTGCGTGGCGAGATCCTTCACGGGCGCGACTATTATCGGTGTGCCGGTTGAAACAACCTGGATTGGGAAACGATCATCCATGCCGCTCTCGGCGATTCCGAGCCCCTCGGCCGCTGGTTTCAGATCGAGCGTTTCGCCGAACTCGGGCGGTAGTTGAGTCATGATCAGCTCACGAGCCGCGCCAGCATCACCGGCGAAGGCCACGGGGACTAACCCCGCCTTCAAGCTCAGGGTTACAGTACTCGTCCGCTCATTCTGCAGGTGCTGCTGGATCACGAAGGCCGTGCCCAGGGTCGGATGCCCCGCAAACGGTAGTTCCTCTTTGGGCGTGAATATTCGAACTGGCCAGCTTCCGTCAGGGTTGGCCGCCCGGCCCACGAAAGTGGTCTCCGAGAAATTGAACTCGTGGGCAATCGTTAGCATCTGCTCGGTACTCAGTTCGTCCGAATCAGGCACCACCGCCAGTTGGTTTCCAGCGTATTTCTTTTCGGCAAATACGTCAAGGATATAGAATTTCATGTTGAGCCCCTTCGTTTTCTCAAGACTCACCGTCCGATCCGGTGCAGATCTGCCGGGTCAGCGCAATGGTCCCCAATTCGGGTTCGAGCAGCCGGCATATCGAGTCAAACGCCGTTGGCCGCGGCCGGTCATGTCCATCGTAAATATCTCCTGCGGACCTAACCGCGAGGAAGCGAATATTAGATGCTTGCCGTCGGGCGAGAAGTGGGGATTTTCGTTTTGTCCCAGCTCGGTCAGCACGCGGTAGCCAGCGCCCGAAGTATCGATTGTGGCCAGGTCAAATCGGCCTGACTTGGTCCGTGTAACAAAAGTCAAGCGGTCACCCCGTAGCGACCAGATCGGAGAGTCATTATACCGACCCTGGAACGTCAAACGACGCACGTTGAGACCGTCGGAGTCCATGACGTAAATCTGAGGTGCGCCGCTTCGGTCGGACGAAAAGGCAAGCTGGGAACCATCCGGCGACCAGGTCGGCGAAGTGTCAATGGACCAGTGTCTGGTCAGGCGTTTGATGACCTGACCGTTCAGGCCGAGAACATAAATCTCGGAGTTGCCATCCTTTGACAGGACCAGGGCAATTTTGTCACCATCTGGTGAAACTGACGGAGCTGCCATGATACCGGGGTAGCTACCGACGCTGGTGATCGCATTGTTGTCCAGGTTGACAACATAGAGGCTGGGGTCACCATCCTTGTAGCTGATGAAGTATACTTCGTTGCGTATCGGCGAGAAACTCGGGGACAGGTTAATCGAGCCGTTGGATGTCAATTGGCGTTCATTGCCGCCGTCGTAGTCAGATAGAAAGAGCTCCTTGGCGTCTGCGATCTTCTTGATATAAGCGACCTGAGTAAGGAATATGCCCTGCTCGCCGGTGAGCGTGTGAACCACTTCGTTGGCGATCTCATGACCGAGAACTCGCCAATCGTCCTTGTGGCGTGCCACGGTGCCATTGGCAAACTGCTGAGCCCGCTCAGTGTCCCAAAGACGCCAGCGTACGCGCATGTTGTCCGCCAGAAATTCAGCCTCCAGGCGAAGCAGATAGACGCCTCCCATGCGCCGCCAGCCGAGAAGATCTATCTCGGTTATCTCGTACGTCTTCAGGTAGAAACTATCAACTAACACCAGATCAAAATCAGCGTAGAAGTCGATATCGGAGCGCACTATCGCCGTTGCATAGGCCATGATCAGCGAATCATTGCCACTGATATAGTCAGTGCCGGTGTAAACCATGTCGCTGACCCCAATGGGAGTAGCTTCCACGTCACTCGTGCGCAGGGTGTCAAAATACAGGTTGCGGACATCATGGAACTGAGCCTGCGACTCCGAGGACAAGAGAACGATGCTGAAGATGATCAGGATTGCTGCGAATGTGCGTTTCATGTTCCTACCTGGGTGGTTCGTATTGGAAAGGAAGGGAGAGGCCGATTATTTCCTCCCCAAATTGACGGGGCAGAGGCGGAAAAGGGGCCGAGCTGGTCACTGCCCGTAGACAAGCGTCGTCGAATGTATCGATGCCGGAGGAGCTTTCGATGTTGGCTTCGAGAATGCGCCCGGACTTTATCACCTGGAAGTAAATCACACACACCAGAGAAGCGTTGGATGAGACCGGATTGCGCCACTGGCGGAGGATCTTGTTGAAGGCCTGCGTAAACCAATACGGATACTGAAACGAGGCGTTGTCTATGCGCGCGCCCGCAAACGGTGAGGATCCGGCTGTTACCGGCGAGTGGATCTCAGCGCTCTGTTCCTCCGGCTGGGTCCGTTCAGAATTGCTTGGCGGTTGACTCTCCGGCTCGGGTTCCGGCGGTTTTTCTTCCGGCTCCACCTCAACCGGATCATCAATAGTCGTCGGATCACTTATCGGAATCTCCACCGGCTCGTCGTCGATTGGCTGGGGGATAATGCGGCTAGGCGTAGGATCGGACTCAATGATCTCCGGCTCCGGCTCGGCTACCGCGGTGAATTCGTCCATACCAGCGACCAGATCCACCCGAATAATCTCTCCGAGTAGTCTGTCAGGCGTCTGACCAAAAGGCGTTGCCGCCAAGAGCAGCATTACCGCAGCCAGATGAAGTACTATCGATATGACGATCTCTCGTCTCATGCGATCCGCTTATCTATCTTGTTTCAGCTTGTCCTCGCGGCGGCCCGTCACCAGGCCGATCGAGCCAATACCGGCCTCCCGCAGCTGACCGATAACTTCAATAGCTATGCCATACGATAGGGCTGAGTCGCCTCGCACATACACGGCCTCAGTGCCCTTTCGTTCCATTATGTCTCTAACCGTGGTTTCCATGTTCTCAAGGCGGCACCAGACATCGTTGACGTAGATGCCACCCAACGAGTCAATCGTCACGACGACGCCTTCGACTTCGCCCTGCATTGCGGCAACGCGCGTCTTGGGCAAATTGATTTCGATTCCGGACTGCAACAGTGGTGCCGAGACCATGAAGATGATCAACAATACGAGGACTACGTCCACGAGGTTGGCGATGTTGATGTCCGAGATCGCCCCGTATGTTCGTGCTTGGCGTCGACGCATCAGCGATTTTCCTTCCGAGCGCGAGCCAGAAACTCCAGGGTGAAAGCCATCGCGCCGTCATTGGCGGATTTGGTCTTGGCATTGGCCCAGTTATACGCTATAACAGCTGGAATCGCTGCCCCCAGACCCACGATAGTCGCCAGAAGGGCTTCAGCGATGCCGGGAGCAACAACGGCGAGAGAGGCGGAACCCATCTCACCGATCGACCAGAAGGAATCCATGATGCCTACGACCGTTCCCAACAGGCCCATAAACGGAGCGGAGTTGCCAGTCGTCGCAAGAAAGAACACCAGCCTTTCGAGTTTGCCGATTTCCTCAGTCGCCGCGGCCTCCATGGTCATCTCGACAATTTCAAAATCCTCCGCCTGAAGCGGATTCCTCTGGCCTTGTAGCGCGCCGCCTTCGTTACGGGAAGAAGTCAGTTGGGTCAGTTCTTCGTACCCAGCCACAAAAATCCGGGCAAGCGGGGAGACAGCCTTTGATTTGGCCGGACCGATGGCTTCTTCCATCTTTCGCGCCCGTCGGAAGGCGGTCAAGAACCCGCCGGTGGCCTTCTCGACAGCTTTGAACTGCCGCCACTTGTGAAATATGATAACCCATGAGACGACCGACATGGCCAGCAGCAGCAAGAGCACGAATTTACCAAAAATGGAAGTATCCCGGACGATCTGCCAGACAGAGCCGGAAAATATAGCGGGCAGGAAAATATAATTCATATCTGTTCTACGCCTTGCGTCTCCAAAAAGTTTACATTGCTCGCATCGTATCCGCACGGCTTCATGCGACCGCCGGACGACACCCTCCAATATCCGATCAATTAAGCTGCTGCTGATCCGGTAACAACCAAAAAACCGAGAAAGTTATGGTTGACCGGTGGGGCGGGCTCAGCGCATCCTATATCCAAGAACAAAACAACTGCACAAGATAGGAGTGCCTAGTGAAGTGGGGAATTATTGTATTGGCGATGTTCTTGATGTTGGCGACTGTGGGTTGCAGCCAAAAGGAGACTTCTGACAACGGCAAGCCCCCCGATGGAGTCGCCGAAGCCGAACGCGCCGACTCGACCGCGCTGGATTCAGCGGTTCTGGAAGCGACTCCCATCGACACTATGTCCTCCCAGCACGATAGTATGTGACGGTATTGTTACAGGGGAAAAAGAAAGCCTCCCACGTTCGTGGGAGGCTTTCTGATATTATAGAGCCAGCCTTAATGCCAAGGTGACTTAACTCTCGATCATCTCGACGTTGGCGCGTGGCACCAGGGCCCGTTCGCCGTCCTCAAGCTCGACCTCCAGGACTCGTGCCTTCGACTCAGATTCCAGGACCTGAAGCGGCGACGGCAGATCCGTTACTGATCCAAGCCGACCGAAGTACGGATGGCGGATCACGCGGACGGGTGATCCGATCGCGAGGCCTGTGATCTCCGCCTTGGTCGCGTCGGCTATGCTGGTGATGTCAGCTGACGGAATAACCACTTCCGGTCGGATAACACCGGCCCGGATCTGAGTCGCTCCGTTCATACAAGCCATCTCACCTTCATGAGCCTTGAGCAGGTCGAAAGTCTTGCCAGCCATTGATATCTCGCCAAAGCCTTCGGTCACTACGAGCGTGGTCGTCGTGTCCTCGGCTCCCGTAATGGCCACGCCGATGTCATATCCAAGGAAGTCGCGCAAATCCTTGTCATCGAAGCCGCCCACCACGATACCTCGCACGTCCATCTCAATAGCTTTGTTGAGAGCAGCAGCCGTGACCCGAGAGCCACCCACAACAATCTTGCCCGCCATCTCGCTGGTTATCAGCTTGTCAGTGAGGACAGTGTGGTTGTCGGGCGTGCCCATCATCAGGTTACCGTAGGTCTCGCCGCCGATGCCGAAGATGCCCTGCATGAATGATCCAAAGCAGGAAACGACAACGCCCTCTTCGGGGACTATCTCGCTGACAACACCGCTGATATATGCTTTGACTTCCACCGGGATGGGATGACCGCGCTGCAGAATCTGACCAGTTATCTTCGAGACTGATTCGATGGTACCATCGACCGTTGCGTCGCAGGAAGAAGAAAAGAACTTGATGAAGGACTTTTTGAGCGCGATTTCCTCCCCGGCCACGATGGCATCGCCCGGCTTTTTGGTCATCACCAGTTCCAGATCCTCCGGCGGAATACCCAGTTTGTTGGCCACGTTCAGGGGCACAACGTTGCCGGGCAAGTGAGTGCGGGCGACCACGTCATCCGGGGTGACCCTGTCACCCACCTTGACCACCACCTCACCCTTCAAGGGAAGGATTCTTCGTTTTTCAACCAGATGTCTTTCCGAGACCTTCAGCCCCGGAGTATAGGCATGACCCATCTGATTCCCTTTCTATAAAAAGCGACCCTACTTCTTCGATTTCTTTCGCCGCCGGGCTATGATCACAATGAACACCACGCCGACGCCGACATACACAGCTACCGGTATTGAGTTGCCGTCCTCGCTCGCCCGGTCCGGTTTTTCCATCGGGCGGGCCGAGGTGATTTTCGGTTTATCTCTAGTTGCGGCCGAATCAAGATCTTCGGTCGAGAGGGACTCGATGACCCCTCTCATCTTCTCCACGCCGCTGTCAAAGAGGGAGTCCGGCGCATAATAGAAGAGAGAGACAATCCCCTCTTCATAGAACTTGATCATCATCAAGTTGCGTTTGCTTGTTCCGTCCGGCTGGGCGACAGCAGTTATCACCGAGGCTATCTTCTCATCGCGCGAATAATTCGGCTTGTTACTCGACAGGTTCGTGACAAAATCGGTCACCGGAGCATATCTGATGCGCATTCCAAACGACTGAAACACCAAAGCCAGCACTGAATCAATCTGGCTTTCGCTTGGCTCGATAATCTTCTCCAGAGCAATCAGAAAGTACTCCCCATGGGGGAAACTTAGATTGTTCGTGTCGGCGAAGACAGCCTCATAGTCAAGGACCGATCGGTCGGCCCGATTCGCTCGCAAATATCCATCAACCATGCCGTAGTCTAATTGATCAAAGTGCTCGGGCAGGGTGATATGAAAACTGCCCCGCCAGCTGACGTATTCTTCTGCGGTCACAGCGCCGACAATGATCATCGTCGCCAAGACTGCAACTGCCGCCACCAATCCGAATTCTCGTCGATCAAACTTCGTCATTGCACATTCCTAAAAACGATCCTAACCCAACGACGGCAGGTTGGGATAAATATCCAGTTCAGTCATCCACTGCTTCAGGTGCGAAACCCGCTCGTCCTCGGAGAGGGTTGAGAGGTCAAACGGGCGTCCCCGGCCATCCAGAATCAGGCCGACGACTCCGCCATGCACTTCTGTCTCAACCTTATGGCCCGGTCCAGCTCCGAGGTCCAGGTGGCGCTCCGGCTCCAGGACCGCTTTCACCGTTATGGGCAGTCCCTTGTCGTCGAGGCCAAGCTCAAAGCGCTTCATCTCGAGGTATTCCAAGGTGCCTGAGACCGTACCGCTAGGGAGATCTATCGAGTACTTCATCATCGGGCCAGGCTTCTTGAGATTGCCCACTGGGGCGATGCAGGTGCCGAGGTGAATCAGACAGTCCTTGATAAACACTTCGGTCGCGGCCTTCTCGTGGACTTCAGTCAAGACGCCCAACTGGGGCATCATGAAAATCGAGTCAACGGCCAGACGCGTCATGCCCTCGGGGAGGAAGGCGTCGATCATCATCAAGGCGGACTGCTGACGGCGGGGGGCGTGCGAGAGCACACCACCAGAACCGATAAGCATATCCAAACTCATCATATTGACGATCGTCGCGCCGGAGGAGGATTGATCAAAAGCATCAGCGATAGTGCGTTGCTGCTGGACACCCTTGAGAACCGTCGCAAAACTCTTATGCTGAACGAAGGCGAGGCGCAAAGCTTCTTTGGCGATGGCCTGCTCGAAGATCAACTCTTGCATTGACTGCGGAATCGTGGTGGGGCGGATCATCTTGTTCTTTACCCGATTGCGCAGATCGCGCTCGTCCATCTTGAATGGCACCCAACGCATCACCATGGGCAGCGTAGCTTCGGCGAAGACGTTGGAGATCGAGTAAGACATGCCCAAGTTGGCCGAGACTGTCCGGTTGAAGACCGGGTCAGCTCCACCGGGTCGGAACACGGAGAATACGTCCGTAGTCGCGCCGCCAATGTCAACGCCGACCGCTTCGATGCCATATTGGTTGGCAATTGTCTGAATGATGAGACCCACGGCACCAGGGGTGGGCATAATTGGTGCGTCGGCCATAGCCATCAGCTTCTTGTAGCCGGGAGCCTGGGCCATGACGTGCTCCATGAACAGCTCATGGATTTCCTCGCGAGCGGGGCCAAGGTTCTCGCGCTCAAGGACTGGTCGCAGATTGTCCACCGTCTTCAAGTCAACTTTGCCATCCAGAGTATCTTTGACGGCACCGGCCGCATCTTTGTTGCCGGCATAAATGATCGGTAGCTTGTAGCTGGATCCCAGACGGGGTCTCGGGTCAGCCGCCGCGACGAGTTCGGCGATTTCCACAACATGGGTCGTCGTACCGCCGTCGATACCGCCCGACAGCAAAATCATGTCAGGACGCAAGTGGCGGATACGCTCGATTTGTTGGTGGGGGAGACGCTTGTCATTGGACGCGATGACGTCCATTACAATGGCGCCCGCACCCAGGGCAGCACGCTCCGCCGACTCGGCTGTCATAGACCGGACCACGCCGGCCACCATCATTTGCAGACCGCCACCAGCCGAGGATGTTGAAATATATACATCGCAACCATCCTTGCCATTGCACGGCTTGATGAACTTGCTGTCAGCGTCCAGCAATTTGCGACCGGACAGTTCCTCAAGTTCGGCCACGGCATTCAGAACCCCCATCGTAACATCTTCAAACGGTGCTTCGACCGTTGTTGGGGCTTCACCGCGCGTAGTCAGTCGATATTCCCCATTGACATACTCGATTAGGATTGCTTTGGTCGTTGTGGAGCCGCAGTCAGTGGCCACGATTACTTTGATATCGTCCGGATTCTTGAATTGGACCATGCGTCAACCTGCTCTATCGTACCTTCGTTTTTTGTTCCGTATCACTATGGGTATCACCATGATAGGCCCATATCGAGAGCGCTATCTGGCGCTCTCCAAGCCAAAGAACATAACACAATGGGGGGGGGTTGTAAAGTGGCATCGGCTTTCATTGCGGGCTTTTTTTTCAGTCAAAAAGAAGCCCACAATTCGATTTCGACGCTCCCCACGACCCTTACTGCCGCGAAGGTCGGGCTAATCATCGCATTGATAGCCACGAGTCGGCCAGAACCGGCCCACGTTGGCGTGGTCCACCACGTCGAAAAACATCAAGACCCCGCCAAAAACTCTCCGCCTTGTGCTAACCGAATGATACTCATAAACATAAAGTGCCTGATCCTAATTTCACTTGACTTGCAATTGACGCGCCCATAGATTGCTCAAGTTGGTTTGGATGCCAGTAAGGTGGTTCCCGTCTATAGTTGTGATCCGATCGTGGCTGCGCGGAACTGATGGCATTGATCCGACGGCATTGTTGGGAAGCTTTGCACTGATACAAACGTATTGTTATAAACAGGATTGACAATTTGAGTCTTCACTGTCAAACTCATGGTGGTCCGAGAAGGCTGTCGCGTGTCGCAATCCTGATACTGATTTCACTACTGCTATGGGGAGCAACCGGCGCAATTGCGCAGGATGAGACAGTCGTGGATGATAGTGTCTTGATCGCGAACACGGACGAAGCTCTGACCGCCCAGAACACCCCGGCGCCTGCCCTGGGGTTGTCGGCGGAGGACACGCCCGATGATGCGGGCGGAGCTATCCGGGTTACATGGAACGCTTCACCAGATGATGTCGAGGGCGGCAAGGTGCGCGTCTATCGTGTTTTCCGGGCCGAAGCAATCAACGGACGAGCGGGTGAGTTTACCGAGGTTGGCGATACGCCGGCTGGCGCGGCGGCCTACGAATCCGATGACGGCAATACCGACGATGACATGGCCTATTTCTATCGGGTTCAGGCGATCAACATCTTCTACGATGAGAACGCCGAGATACATGAGTATACAACCGACTCCGAGCCTTTTGGTCCGGTGTCGTCCTCGGCTCAATGGTTCAATTCGCAGCGTCTGAAGACTCTATTCGGCACCGTCTTGCTATCGTTCTTCATCATCTTCTTCATCCACCAGGCCAAATCGGGTAAGAAGCTGTTCATCCGCAAAATGGCCGGTATGGAGGCTGTTGACGAAGCCGTCGGTCGGGCCACCGAGATGGGCAAAAAGATATTTTACATCACCGGCTTGGGCGACATGGACAACATGCAGACGATTGCCTCAATAACTATCCTGGGGCGGGTGGCTCAGCTTGCTGCTGAATACGAAACCAAACTCGACGTACCCTGCTGTCGCTCGATGGTCATGGTGACTGCTCGCGAGGTCGTCAAAGAGGCTCATTCCCGAGCCGGGCGCCCGGATGCCTACAGCGATGATTCGATTCACTATCTTACCGACGACCAATTTGGATATGCGGCCGCGGTAGATGGTGCTTTTGTCAGAGAGAAACCGGCCACGATCTTCTTCATGGGTCAGTTCTTTGCCGAGTCCCTGATTTTGGCCGAGACGGGCAATTCCATCGGAGCTATCCAGATCGCCGGAACCGCGATGCCTTCGCAGCTACCCTTCTTTGTTGCTGCGTGCGACTACACTCTCATCGGCGAGGAACTCTTCGCTGCCTCAGCCTACCTGTCGCGTGAGCCCAAGCTGCTCGGATCGCTCAAGGGTCAGGACTACGGCAAGGCCGTGCTTCTGCTGGCGATCATGATTGGACTGGTACTCGAGACGTTCGGTATTGCCCAGTTCTCCACCCTCTTTGAAGTGATAGAGAGGTAGCCAGATATGAGAAGAGAGATACCACTGCTGATCACGGCCATTGCCGGCATCGGCTTTGTGATTCAGTATTTTGTACCCCACTATCCCTTCGGCAAACTGAGTGATTGGTTTTCGGACTGGTTTTCGATTGTCGGGGCTTGCGCCATTATTCTGGGCGTACTGAACCTTCTGAAGGTTTCGTCCGAGAAGGTTTTCAGGAAGAAGGAGGATTGGGGTTATGCGGTCATCATCATTGTCTCCTTCCTGACAATCGCCATTGTTGGTCTGAGCGGGGGGCGCGAGTTCCGGGTTCCTGGCACTAGCTTTGACTGGGTCTACAACTACATATACATTCCCTTGTCAGCGACGATGTTTTCCATTCTGGCTTTCTTCGTAGCCTCGGCCTCCTATCGAGCCTTCCGAGCTCGTAATTTCGAGGCGACCTTGCTGTTGGTGGCCGCCTTCTTTGTCATGCTGGGACGCGTTCCGGTTGGAGACGTTCTTTCCGGATTCATGCCAGAGGGCGCTCAACTGTCGGACTTAGCTTCCTGGATTATGAACTATCCGCAGGCGGCTGGTCAGCGAGCCATCATGATAGGTATCGGCCTCGGGATTGTTTCAACATCGCTGAGGATCATCCTCGGGATCGAACGCTCTCACATTGGTGGGGGAAAGTAGATCATGACTACACGAATGAAAGAAATTATCGCCCTGGCCGCCGTCTTTGTCTTCTGCCTTGTGTTCTACATGGGTAAGGTGTCTGGCTGGGGGCCAACAGAATTCACGCCCATGGTATCGCTCCTGGTTATAATTGCGCTGGGACTATCGCTGCTGTGGATTCTCATCCTGACTCTCAG
>CAZHDS010000034.1:0-20816 GCA_964531495.1 uncultured Ignavibacteriales bacterium | reverse complement strand
CGGAGCTGTTCGGCCACAAGAAAGGCAGCTTCACCGGGTCGGAAGCAGACCGGGCCGGTTTGCTCGAGCAGGCCAACGATGGTACTTTCTACCTCAACGAAATCGCCGATGCCACGATGGAGTTTCAGGCGAAGCTCCTGGAAGTTCTGGAAACTCGCGAAGTGCGCCGGGTTGGAGATGACAAGGCTCGTCCGGTGTCATTCCGCCTCATCGCTGCCACAAATCACGATCTCAAACTGCGGATCAGCGAGGGCAAGTTCCGGTTGGATCTATATCATCGCCTGAACGAAATCCCGATAGAACTTCCGCCACTATCTGACCGCATCGAAGACATCCCAGCGCTGGTGGAATACTTCTTAACGGAGTTTGGCAGCAACGTCAATGGCAACGGTCGGGTTGTTAGTTTTCTCAGTGAGCGGATGGCGCGGCGGTGTTGGACGGGGAATGTCCGTGAGCTGCGCGCAGTTGTCCAGAGCCTCAGCTTTGATGCGAAGCGTGACCCACAACGCATGGTGATCCTACTTCTGGACCAGGAATGCGAAACCGAGTCGGAGCGTCTACTAGACCTGCTTGAATATGCGAACTGGAACCGCTCCCAAACAGCCAGGCTTTTGGGTGTTGACGAAGCAACCATTCGTCGCAGGATCAAGAAGTTTTGTCTCTGAATAGACCAATTCGGCGCTTCCCCCCCCCAAATTCGGCGCTAACCCACAATAATAACCACCAACTCGGCAATATCCCTCCCTAACTCGGCGCTAACCCACAATGATGGCCACCAATTCGGCTCTTTCCGCCAAGAACTCGGCGCTAACCTCTGCTTCTATAGTCGCAACACCTCGTGACCGCTTCGTATGCCACTGCACGATTCCGGCGTTGCACATCCCCCGATGTTTTCGCGTTGTAGCACCAGTCACTTAGGCTTTCGCATTCGATTCGCATCGCATTCCGGCATGGTATGTGTTAGTACGTTGGTTGTGTTGCGACGATTGTTCCCAACGTCGTTTGAGTGCGTGGTTCTTCTCTGGTGCCGGGGTGGTGTTCAAAAACCCTCAACTCACCACCCCGGTTTCTGAAGACGACGCACGAGGGTGCGCGCCGCGAGGGGACAACGAGTTCGTACCGAGAGTTGGGAGTCGTGAGACTCATTGTCTAACTTCAAGAGAGAGAGGTGTTAAGATGTTGAAGAAATGGAAAACGAAGGCTGGGGCGCTTGTCATCCTTCTAGCGTTGGTGACTGCAAGTCTTTGCTCCGGTGCCGGGTGTAAGGGGCTACCTCCGATGGGCAAGCTTTACGCCGAATTCGACGGGGTGGACATTCACTTCACGTGCAAGGGATCTGGAAAACAGTGTTTTCTCGGCCAGGGAGAAATCAAGGTAAGGGTGATCTTCTAGGCTATACGCGCTTTGCCAGACGTAAGCGAAGAGGCTCAGGACAAACAGTCTTGGGCCTCTCTGTTGAGATATTGTTGAAGACGACACAGAGGAGACTAATCATGATTACTCGGATAACAATGACACTACTGCTTGCCATAGTACTGAGCCTTGCTGTCGGCTGCGGTGACGATGACAAGCCTACAGAAAGCACGACAGGTGTACCCAACCAACTGGTGGGTACGTGGATCTTCCAATCAGCCAGTATTGGTGGGATGCCTATAGGATTGGAGAGCCTTTTGCCCTTTGATACAAGTACTGTAACGGCCAGGATAAAGATAAATACAAACGGCAGCTATTTGTATGAGAATCTGGCAGCTGATAGTTCCATCATCTCTGACCTTAAAGGGAAGTTCGTGGTAAACGGCAGCAGCTTCGTTACGACCGACAATCCCGACCTCGTATTGGGTGGAACTTGGGCTGTCGACGGAACGGAACTGACTTTGTCCACCGATGTGGGGGATTATCAACTCGTGATCATTGCAACACGTTAGGAGCGTACTTGGTGAAGTACTTCGTCCCACGGCTAGTATTGTTGTTCTGCATGGCGACGTTCTCGGGCGTCTTGTCCGTGCAATCAGAATCCCTTGAGATCCTCGAGACAAGGCACTTGCCGCTGGCGTCAGATACCGGGTCGGTCGGCTTCATCAACGTGCTGATGCTAGGCGACGATACTGTTGCAGCTGCTCTGGCGGGAGAGAACGGCGGTGTCTGGGTCCAATTCGATCGACAGCAACCCTGGATCAGGCTGATAGGCTCACAGCCGTCATCGGACAGCTGGTGGGTTGACTGTGATGGAAGAACAGTGTTTGACAAGTTGTTCTCGCCTCTCAACCTGGGATTCCTTTCAGAGTCGCAAGACCTCCTCGTTTTCGACGGGCACTGTAACCAGCTGCTAACTCTGGAGTTGAATGCATCCGCTCCAATGCCGGCTCACACGTGGCGGTACATGAGAGGAGAAGACTCAATGGACCGCGTTTCCTTTCAAGATGGCTATCTTTTCACTGGTATCTACAGTGAACAGCGGGATATGATGTTGAGTGTCGAACGGCTAGGTGACGCCGAATCTTACCGACGCATCCTCCCGATATCTGCCGAGCTACAGGTCCGTCTTGACTCAGTTGGACTCGGATATACAGACTGCATGGCGGCCATGGATCCCGCGAGTGGCAATATCTGGGTAGCCATCTGTGACTATGACTACATCTTGATAAGCAACCCTGATGGCGTTGTACTCGATAGCGTCTGCATTAGCTCCTCCGGTTATGTATCGCCCCAACCACCCAAATCGAGAGTCAGGTCCCAGGCGGTATGGGAGCAGTGGATGCGGAGCAAGACCTACAAGACTGCCTTCAAGTATATCGCTCCGGGCTATTTCATCCTGCAGTATGACGTCTCGAACTTCACGCCGCTGAGTGAAGGTACCATGAGCGTCGGCACTTCAGTCTGGAACACCGACCGCCAATCCGTCGGCCTCAAGATTGATCCACACTGGCAACTGGCCGGAGCGCATGAGGACGGTCGGATCGTTTTCGGACGGCACATCATTGAGGGTAACAAGAGGCGCATTGAACTAAACATCGTGAGGATTGAGCCATGACCATGCTCACGAAGATTGCGAGCGCTGTCTGCCTGGTCAGTGTCATTGGCTTCGGGGGCGGATGCGGTCATGATCCAGCGGCATATCAACGATTTTGTGCTGACACGGACAATTCATCGGAATGGCATCTGGTTGTGTACATGGATATTGACGCCTGCCTTACGTGCAACGAGGATATGGATGCGTGGCGTGACTTAGTCGCGACTCTGCGTGAGAATAACACCGGCAGGATTTCAGTATATGCGCCCCGAGAGGACTCAAGCGATGTCTACTGGGCTGTGAAACTGGAAGAAATCGCCGACACGGTCCGGGTGCTGGAGCCGGAGATTGTCGATGCACTCGGCTGGGACGATTTGGGCACCCCGGTCAAAGTACTTCTTGACAGCAACTGCCAACCAGTCGAGATTGGAGGGCGAATGGGAAACAAGAGGGACGCGCGATGCTTCATCGAAGAGATTCAGGCGAGGATAAACCGAACCGGACCGCTGGCTTCCGGGCCGGACAACTAGGCGTGATCTGTCTGGACCGATTTGGCCGTTCGGACCGGGTAGTGAATCGGTCTGGCTGGCAGTAGAAGGTGCGATCGTCCTGGCGATCGCGGCTGGTATGCTGATCAGCGTGCGCAAGGGGCTCTTCACTCCGAGCGATTGGGGGCTAACGCTTGACAAGGGGGCATGGGTTGTCGCCGGTCTCCTCTCCCTGGCAATACTCGCAGCTCTGCTCAGCAGCGATGCAACAGGATTTGGCTTTGGAAACGTAAAGGACTCTACTTGCAGTGCCTTAAGGATATCGTCTACTGAGATCCTGATCCGTGCCCTGCTCGTCAGCAGTTTGCTCGCACGGTTTGGGGAAGACAAGAACAAGGCCCTTGTACTGATCATGTTGAGTGCGCTGATCATAACTCTGGTCAGGATGCCGGAGGGCGGTATGACCGGAAAGGAGTTGGCGCTCTCAGCGATGATTCAGACAACGCTAGGCTACTTCTACTACGTTTCTGGGTCGGTCGTAATCACAATGTTCTTCCCCATTTTCCCGGGAGAATCCGTAGTGGCTGACTTCCATAACCCACTGATAGCGATGGCCCTCTACTTTGCCCTGGCCTTGGTGGCGAAGTATGTGAGTCCGACAGAAGCAGTTACCGAAACGGAGATTGCAGCGAGTGATACGACTTAACGACATCCACTACCGTTACCCCAAGCGCGAAGAGTTCGGGCTCAAAGGTGTGTCGTTCACGGTTGAGCCGGGGATGATATTCACGCTATTGGGGCCTAACGGTGCTGGCAAGACGACACTGATTCGTATCCTCTCCGGATTGATCCTGCCACAGGAGGGGACTGTCACTATCTGCGGTCACGACCTGAAGTTCGACGAATCCAATGCGCGGCGGTGTCTCGGGCTGGTGCTTGGCGATGAACGGACTTTCTACTTCCGTCTCTCGGGCGCTCAGAATCTGGAGTTCTTCGGTGGTCTGTACGGATTGGACCGTGCCGAGCTCAGGGATCGAGTTGCCGACGGACTCGCAAAGGTCGGTCTTCAGGATGACGCCAACCTGCAATTCATGCGCTACAGTTCCGGGATGCGCAAGCGGCTCAACATGGCCCGCGCCTTGTTACATGATCCGCCAGTACTGCTGTTGGATGAACCGACCAGCAGTGTCGACCCGGAGTCAGCCCAGAGTATTCGCGAAATCGTTCTTGATCTCAAGCGGCGCGGTCGCACGATCCTGCTTACAACGCACGACCTGACCGAGGCGGAACGGATGTCAGACCAGGTTGGTTTTCTGAAAGCTGGACAGCTGACCAAGACCGGCACGGTGGCAGAATACAAAGCGATGATTCGCAAGAAGCGGCTGGTCATTGGTTTCAACACCGAATCAGACCTATCCGAACTGGACGGCCAGGCTATGGAGCTACTGCTACGACGAGCTACCAACTTGGATAGCATTCACTGCTCCGGACGCCAGCTCGAAATCAACTACAACGGCGGGTTCGATATGAACGCGGTGCTGGCGGTCGTATCCCAGGCCGGGCTGCCGATAGTATCGACCCAAACCGAAGAAGCATCGCTTGAAGATGTTTTCATGGCCCTGGCCAGGGAGCAGTGACCATGTACAAGCTCTTTCTGTTTCTCAAACGGATGATCATCACCATGTTCAGCTATCGAACGGCGATGGTGCTGGGCATAGTGGGTGGCTTTGTTGGACTGCTGCAGTTTTCGTTCATGGGCAGGTTTCTTGAAGACGGCAATAGCTTCCCGGCTCTGGATCAATACGGCGGCAATCTTCTGGCCTATCTCATTATCGGCAGCGCCTTCACGAGCTTCGTGGGCGTGTCGCTGCACTCCTTCCAGGGAACCATCCGGTCAGAACAGCAGATGGGTACTCTGGAATATCTGCTGCTGTCCAACACGCGGTTGGAGTTCGTACTGACATACTCCGGACTGATCAGTTTTCTACAGGCGGTGGTCAACGTTGCCCTGCTGCTGTTGATTGTAATATTCGTCTTCGGCATTCCGATGGATGTCAACCTGCCAGCGGCTGGTGTGGCCATTATCCTGACTATCACCTCGCTGTCCGGGATCGGCCTGATGAGTGCCGGCGTGATTATTGTCACCAAGGTTGGTGATCCCATTACGTGGGGCTTCACTACTCTGACTGGACTGTTGAGCGGTGTGCTGTTTCCGATTGAGTATTTGCCCAAATGGTTGCAGATGGTTTCGTGGACCCTGCCTACCACACACGCCCTACATGCGCTACGCATGTCACTAATTCAAAGTGCAACAATGGGCGAAATCTCACAGCAGTTGACGATGCTGCTGGTGATGTGGCTGGTAACTCTACCAGCCGGATTTCTGGCGGTCCGCTACGGATTTGATCGGGCCCGCAAGGCTGGTACCCTGGCGCATTACTAGTCACTCAAGGGGGAAAGCATGAACGAAATCAGCGTCCAAACAATCGAAATCGAAGAGGTCGTAACGGCGCCGCAGACGCCCTCGATCTGGCGCGTCATGGCCTGGATGTTTGTCGAACCGTCCAAGTCCTTTTGCTCGTTGGCTACCAAGCCGCGCTGGTTGGTGCCACTGATCATCATCATTGTGGCGACTCTCTCACAACTGTTGATCACCAATGAGATCCGCATGGATGATTTGGAGAGACAAGTTCGAAGCAATTCATCCTACTCCAGTCAGGAGGTCCAACGAAGACTCAGTAACATCGAAGCTCAACGGGGACCGAATTGGCACTGGTCCGGGATTCTCAACGGTTTGGCATTCATAGGCGCAGCCAAGTTGGCCCAGGTGCTGCCGACCGCGTTTCTGCTCTGGCTGGGATTGCAGTTCGCGACACGACGACCACGGTTCTTGCCTGTTCTGGCGGTTGTCTCGCTGGCCTTTCTGGTGATGATTCCGGAGGGGATTGTCAATACTGTGCTGTCGTTTCTGAAGGGCACCACGGAAATATCTCTCGGACCGGCAGTATTCCTGCCGATTGCTTGGAAGCACTCACCCCTGTACAATCTCTGTTTCCAGCTCGATGTTTTCAACATCTGGATCGTCGCCCTCTTAATGATCGGTCTACCACTGGCGACCGATGTATCTCGACGTCTGTCTGTCGTGACGGTCGGTTATCTGTGGCTCGTGTGGTTGCTGTTCACTATGTTCGTCGGCCGACCGATTCAAATATCATGATGGTGAGGGACCGTCCCGGTCTTGAGCAATTGAGCCCCTGCGTGGCACGGTATGCTTACGCGGCAGTTCTAAGATAGTCCACGATGGCCCGCTTACTTTGTAACTCATGGTTCCGCAAGATTTTAGCGCGCCACTTCAACCGTCCTTATGGTAGACTAATAGGTAGTGTTACTCCTGGAATCAGTTCTCGACTCATCTCAGTATAACGGGAGTCGTTTGGGAAGGTAACGTGAGAACAGGACGTTCTCCTGTTCGTAGTTGTCGGCAGGTTGAGAGGCTGAGTTCACATTGCCGAATACTGGGCAATTGCTCTGATGCGTGCTGAGAAGAGAGGTCGATGGTTGTGGAAGATGCCCTGCCCGGCGATCTGGATTTCACCTTCAAAGTTACCAAGAGCAAGAACGTCCTAATCAGCCGTATTGGCAAGTTGGTAACAACGCTGCGCGGATTGAAAGCGCTATCCTTTGATGAGAAGCTGAACTCGGCGAGTTCTTCCAAGCAACAGCAGCTGATGGTGCGCATTACCGGCAGTTACAAGCGCGGCAATGAACGACAGAGAAGGATCGTTGCTAGCCGTGCCGTCACGATGGCCGGCACATCGGACCGGGGCCGTCAGTAAGAATGCGTTCCCAGCACTACCTTGACGCCGAACTTGTTCTCCAGAGTGATCTTAAGGGCATCGAAATCTATCGGGCAGTCGGCTGTATCCATCGCTAGTTTCATGCAGGTTCCGAGGTGCAGAATATCTATCGGCCGCTCCAGATTCTGGGTTACCTCGCTCAGGAGTTTGACGCGCGGGAGAACAAGCCCGGGACAGTCTCCACAATCGGTCATGGCTACCAGCTCAATATCATCGTACTCCGCAAAGGCTCCATTCTTTTCACCCATCCCCTTGTAGCATTTGGCACAGGCAATGCAGGAATGGTCCTTGATTCTCTTGCAGTACAGTATGGCTATGTTCGACACGAGCAATTCCTTTTCCTTGCGACGGATGACTCGTCAGCCTCATGACAGGCTCTGAGACTCCCGCCACTGCCGACGCCGATCAACATCTCATCCAACAAGTTCTTTGATCTTGGCCAACAAGTCTTTCTCATCGACCGGCTTCTCGAAATAGGCCGCCGGGGGAGAAACTTGCTTGCGACTCGAAATGAACTTCTCGAAGTCGGGCGTAACTCCGGTAAGCATGATGACCGGAATCCCTGAGAGTTCTTCAGAGTCGTGCAGCGCCCGGAACATTTTGACTCCGGACTCCTTGGGCATTGAGACATCGAGCGTAATAAGGTCGGGCGATTCGCTTCGAGCTTTCTCGATCCCGTCCATGCCATCCACAGCCTTGACAACTTCGTAGCCGTTATTCTCTAACAGCACTGTCAGCCACCTGAGAATGTCAGGCTCGTCGTCTACTACGAGTATCTTCTTCTTGTCTGCCATCTTTTCTTATCTCCTTTTGGAGTACCGGAAGCGGCACTCACAGTTATTCGTCTTTGTTGTTCAGCATCTCTCTGATCTTGCGCAGAGTCTCGGGATCAGCGTCATCGATCAAGTTCTTCAGTTTGCTCTGCGCCTCAACTTTCTCAGCCAGCACCGCCTCATCGGCCGTGGTGTCCATACCTAGGGTACTCTTGACAGCCGCGATGTAGTTATCCGGTTTGACTGGCTTTTCGAGGTAGATCCCTGGCCCAGACATAGTGAGTTCTTTCAGGTCCGCCTTGCCGGTATCGTCGCGAGCATGACCGGTGACAATAATGATCGGTATCTTTGCCCACTCCTTGTTTTTGACCAGTTCCCGGCGGAATTTGGCTCCAGACTTCTTCGGCATGACCAGATCCAGAGAGATCAGGTCAGGCGACTCTTTCTCGACCTGTTCCAGAGCCTCGAATCCGTCACACGCCGTCACGACCTCAAAACCAGCCTCCATCAAGGCCGCTTTCAGGAAGTTGCGTACATCAGCCTCATCGTCAACGACCAGGATCGTCTTTTTGGCCTTGACCGTCATAATGCGCTCCTATTTGGTCCGTTCTGAACTTTGCCCATCTTCATACAACGTCAACAATCGCTTCCGGGGCAGCACGATGCGAAAACGAGCTCCCGAATCGGGTTCCGACTCGACAATGATCTTCCCGCCGTGTTCTTGCACTATCTTCCGCGTGGTGAGAAGCCCCAGACCTGTGCCCTCGCCACCCTTCGTTGTAAAAAACGTTGTGAATATCTTCTTCTTGATATCATAGTCAATACCGCTACCGTTGTCCGATACTTCGAAGACCAGATTGGCTCGCTCATCCACCAGCCGGATCGTAACCTCGGTGCCCTTCTGTTCCCCCATCTGACAGGCATCAATGGCATTGGAGACCAGATTTGTCAAGCATGTATGGATTCCGTCCGGATCAAGCGGAGCCCTCTTCACTCGACGCGGTATGTCGGTTTTCAACTCGATGCCGGACTGGGCGGCGATATCCTTGTAGAGATCAACGATCTCGTCCACCAGATCGGCGGGCCTGACCATCCGGAGTTCCGGCAAGCGTCCTTTGGAGAAACTCAGGAAGTCCTTAACAAGACTCGTGGTCTTGTCGAAATTCCGTTCCAGCATCTCCCAGCCCTCAGTGATCATCTCCTTGTCGCCTTTGTTCAGTCCCAGGCTCACGATGTACTTGCCGCCCTCAAGGCCCATCAGAATATTCTTGATACTGTGGGCCAGACCGGCCACGGTTTGTCCCACGGCACCCAGCCGTTCAGCTTCGATCACATCATGTTCGAGCTTCTTCAGAGCCGAGACATCAGTCGATATTTCGATGACGTGAGCAACTTCCTCGCCCGAACGGGCCAGAGGTGAGGCGGAAACCGCGTATTGGATATCCTGTCCCCGCTTGCCAATGCCCACCTTGTTGGAGCGATGGACCCTGCCGTCTTTGAAAGCCTTTGCGGCCGGGCAGTTGGGACACTTCGAGGTTCGTCGCTTGTAGACTTCATAGCAATGGCGATTCAGAACGTCCCCGAAGCTATCTCGGAACGCCTCGTTCGCCCGGACAATCCGATAGTCCCGGTCAATCACCGAAATATAACAGGGGACCCGATCAAACAGGATCTGGTACTCCTGTTGCCAGCTCTTGGTACCAGTCACGGTTCGAGTCATTTCCAGGACGTATTCAATCGGGCCGTCGGGGGTCATCCTCAGCGGCGCCACATGCCCAACATAGTGTGTCTGCTTGCCGTTCTTGTCGATGCCAACGGCGTCCGCAACGACTGTCTTGCCATCATCGAAGACTGACTCCGAAGGACAATCGTCGCAGGGACGATGGAGTTTTTTGTAAACGGCGTAGCACTTCTTACCGCGCCATTCGCCGAAATTCCTCTCGAAGGCACCGTTGGCCTCAACGATATTGTACTCCCGGTCGATGACCGCGACATTGAAAGGCACTTCCTCGAACAGGGCCTTGTAGACCAGGTCAGTGAGACGCCGGGGCGGAATGGTCCGAACATCATCCTTCATCGGTCCCCCCCTTCGCAGATGGTTTGACCTCGATGAGTTGCCGGACTTTTGCCAGAAACCTTTCGATATCGATCGGCTTCTCAAGATAGCCGTCCGGCTCCGGAACTGATTCATCCGGCAAGAAGGCCCGAAAGTCGAATTTCTCCTCCTGCTCGGCGCCGCTGATGAATAACACGGGAATAGTGCTCGTTTCGGCATCCTCCCTGAGTTCGCGGTACATAGCGATGCCCGACTTCTTGGGCATCATTACGTCCAGGCAGACCAGATCGGGCGGCTGGGTTCTGATAGCCGCGACCGCGGATTCCGCCGAGTGGACTACCCTGGTCTGGTAGCCATTCGCTTCCAGGACGGCCGCAAGATAGCGGGCCACGTCCGGCTCATCATCAACGACAAGTATACTTCCGGCCATCATTTACTCCCGGACTTCACCGTCAATCGCCTGACGGGGTAGGACCACAGGATTGGCATCGTGGCGGCGCAACTCATCCCGCATATCCGCCTGAATGAACTCCACCGAACTTGCCGCATGGCAGGTTGCACACTGCCCCATAGCCAAGCGCGTCGAATCGGCTGCTGCGCGCTCCTCGTGACAGGTCAGACAAAGACCGTGCAGAGCATCAGCGTAGGCTGGGGCCATGTACTGCTTGATCTCAATCGCTGCCCCCTCTGGGATGAGGTCCGTATGGCATTTGTTGCATTTCGCTGCTGTCTCCGCGGTGCGTTCGAGATCCGATGGATGACAGGTGGTGCAGCCAATATTGCCTCCCCCGGGATCAGCGTGCCAATCGTGCCGGAAGGCATCGGTCGATGTATACATGCCGCTGTGGCACTCCCAACATCCGCTTTGCTCGTCTTGAGGCATATTCATGTGATGACACTTCACACAAGACTCTTCCTGACCCAGGCTGTCAATGTGCTTGTCGTGGGCAAACGTAGCCCCGTAGCCGTCGCGATTGCCGTCCACGAAGAGTGTGTCCCCACCCCGAGCATGATCGACCTGGATCAGATCGATCCCTCGGCTTTCAATCTTGCTCTCCGGTATCAAGGCCTGTCCCACCGCAAAGGCGAGTACAAAGGCCAGCGAATAACGCGTCCGGGCAGCGACCTCAGGAGTGCCCAACCAAACCTCCCAGGCATGGCCGAATCGAGGCCGAGCATGACGCCCCGCCTCCGGGTCCATGGGGCGATGATCCCAGATGTGGAAGTGCTCGATGGCAAACAGGAACACCAAACCGGCGGCGGAGACCACTCCAAAACTGACCGCTAGTTCCATCCAAGATGGTAAGTAAGTGCTACCCGTGACCCCAATCTGGGCGATCCCGCCAACATTGACACGGTTGAACACTATCCCGAACACAACCAAGGCCGAGCCAATCGCTTGGCCGGGGATGCTGTGGCGCACTCGCGGTATGACAAACATGCTGATCGGTATCACGGCTGAGATCAGGATCTCGGCCAGGAACAGGTTGGACTGCCATGAGCCGTCGAACATCAATCCGAATTCGCCGGACACGGCAATATCGACCAGTTTGACAGACAGATAGATCAGTAGCACCCATGCGGCCGCTTTGGCCAGCCCGGCCACGGGGCCTCGCGCAGTGGGGCGTCGATACAACCAGTGAGAGACAATACTCTCCAACGACACCATCATCAGACCAAGCGCCACCGCCGAAATCAGAAACTGCACCGGCAGCCAAGCCGAGTACCACAATTCCGGCAGGCGGTGCGGCATAATCAGGAAGAGCGATCCCAGCGAAGACTGATGCAGGGTTGAGAGCATAATTCCCAGCAGTACCAGGGGAAATCTGAAACGCATAAGAGTAGTTCTGATTTTCGCGTAGCGACTCGCCTCTTCTAGCGGCACCGGACTGAATTCCAGAAGCAGCACGGTCGAGTAGAGCATCACGCACCAACCCACTTCAAACAGCGGTGAATGCGGATTCCAATAGATCATCATGTGCCAAATATTCCAGGGCAGCCCCAGATCGAACATCAAACCGACCATCACCGCCAGATAGCCAAGAAACGCCGTCAGCACGGCTGGCTTCACCAGGTCGTGAAATCCCTCGCGACGGAACATGTAGAATATGGCTGTTATCACAAAGCCACCGCCAGCCAACGCAACACCGGCCATGACATCAAAGCCGATCCAGAATCCCCAGGGGGTAGTATCGGTCAAGTTGGTAGTTGCTCCCAGCCCGAACAGGAAGCGAGCGAGGCCGACGGCACCGGCGAGTCCCAGAATGCTCCACAGAACCGTCTTCGTGTTTTGTACTCTGTTCATTCCTCTTCCCCGCTCTTGTGCAGTTCCTCGGACCGTTTCATGCGGCGGCGGATGGCCCAGTTGATGCCGTACATGACGCCGCCCATGCCCACGAAGGCAAACGGCACTGACTTCATAGCCAGGTCGGTGGTTGAGGGCAGCGACGCGTCACGCGAAGCTCCCTCGGTCAGGAAGTCGAGGTCAATATCCGACACATAGAGCACGGAAGTACCACCGAATTCATGCTCACCATAGACCCTCTGGATATACTTGTCCGGTTCGGCCTTCAAACGCTTGTGGGCCTCGGCCAGCAGCTTGTCCCGCTCGCCGAAAATGGTGGCACCAGTCGGACAGGCTTCGGTGCAACCAGGCTCCTGGCCATCCTGGAGACGATCGTGACACAAGATGCACTTGCGAACGTACGGAACTACTTCGTCCCAATCGTAGCGCGGTATCCCGTAGGGACAGGCCATCATGCAGTAGCGACATCCGAGACACTTCTCGCTGTCGTAGACCACGGCCCCCTTTTCGGTGGTGTGCAAAGCGCCCACGGGACAGGCCGAAGCGCAGGCCGGCTCCAGACAGTGGCGACACTGTTTACGGACATAGTGATTATCAGGCTGTTGCAGAATCGATGTCCAGTTTCGAGCCGAGAGGCCATCACCCTTTTGCCAGACGCGAGGTTTGTCCAGATCGAGCTGGTTGACCATCTTACAGGCCGAGCTGCACTGCAGGCAGCCGATGCACTTGGTGACATCGGTTAGGATCGCTGCGCTCATACCTTGGCTCCTTTCTTGTCAAGCGTCGTGCAAATATCATCGTCGGTCTGCGCCGGAAAGCGCCAGGCAATTCCGGAAATCAACTGTGACAGCGGTTGAAGGACGCAATGCGCGATCTTGGTGAAGGGCATTAGCGTAAGGATCAGCTCGGCCGCCAGAATATGCGTCAGCATCAGCGCTTGGTAAGCACCGGCACTTAGGGTGGCATTGGCGCAGATCAGACCACTCACAAAGGGCAGCGCAATAAGCAGCGGCCACATGAAATCCTGCAGACGGCTGATAAACCGAGAAGCACCACTAGTAAGGCGACCGACCAGGAGCCCCAGGGCGGTTATGATCGTGGTAATAGTCAGTATGTCAGCCACGGTCTTGGGGAGTGTCCACCAGCCGAATCCGAGGCTTGACCGCCACAGCTCCACGTGCGCGTAGAGAAACAACGGCACCAACAGCAATCCAATGTGGAATACGATAGAGAGCAGACCGTAGACCGGACGGTTGGTAAACGCATGCTTGATCGGAAACATCCAACGCAAGGTGCGACGGCCTACAAATCCCCAGGGTATAGTCTTATCGCCAGCTCGCCGGTACGCCATCCAGGCGCCAAAAAGGTCGAGCGCGACTATTCTAATCAATCCCAGGACCATCACCGCCAGACTGAGACGGAACAACGGCCCGCGGGCAAATTCAAGAAGTGCTTCCATTGGTTAGTTCTCCTCCTCGGATGCCTCACCATCAGGTGTCTTGACTATCATGGAGTCCGGGAATATGATTGCTCGATATAGAAGATCATGCAGGCCCATTATTTCGCAGTCAATCCCTTGATCCTCGACCAGCTCCTTGAGCTGCTTTTTGCAGTTGGCGCACGGGGCTATCAGGATCTCACACCCGGCCGCCCGGATTTGATCAGCTTTGAGTTTCCCTCCGACAATGGTTCGGTAGGATCTGATTTCGTCGATCGAGACCGAACCGCCACCGCCACCGCAGCAGATATTATCCTCGCCGATAGGTGACATCTCGACGTAGTTCTTGCAGAAGGATTTCAGCATCTCTCGCGGTTGATTGACGATCCAGCCTTGACGAGCGATGTTGCAGGGATCGTGATAAGCCACCTTCTCGGTCACAATATTTGGATCGAGCTTCAGGAGACCTTCCTTCCAGACGCGATAGGTGTATTCAAGGATATTGACGACCGGGTAAGCATCGGCGCCGCCGCAGTAGACCGGCAGAAAGCCCTTGGCCGAACGGGTCGCATGGCCGCATTCACCGATAAGTACTTTCGTACCTTTCAGACGACGGGTCTCAGCATCGATCTTCTTGACCACCCGCTCCAAAATACGATCACTGTAGAACATACCGTAGTTGATGCCGTCGAAGTAGCCTGTACCCGTGGTCCATGAACCGCCTGTAGCCCGGAACACAGCCGCGATACCCATGAGAGTTTCCGCCTCCATCAGGAAATCACTGACCGCCGGATAGAATACGTACTCAGCGTTCTCTACATCGAGGGGGAAAGGTATTTCGACTCCCTTCTCCTCAAGCATGTCCTCTGATAGGAATTCCAGCGTATCTACCAGAGCCGGAACCGGCACAGCCGAAGTATTTCCGCTGGTGCCCTCAAGCTGCTCGCGAGTACTGACGACGAGAGCACGTGGAATAATGCCGATCTCACTGAGAACGTACCGAGCCAGGTGAGCGATAAGGCCATGATCGATACCGGATGGACAATCATTGACACATCGGCGACAGGCGGTACAGTTGTAGAAACTGTCGGCCATCTCCTCAATCTTTTCGTCCGTCAGGTGACCGGTGCCAACCACCCGGCCTCGCAGCATCCCTCCCAAGGTGAAATGCCGCCGATAAACGCTAAGCAGCAACTCGGAACGATAGCACGGAATGTCGTGGGGATCGCCGGTAGCCTGGTATATCTGGCAGGTCGTCGAGCAGCGCGAACACTTAGCACTCACGCGGATGAAATGGTCCAGCGCGACCTGGTAGTTGGAGTGCTTCAGGATCGCCGCAAAGGCCTCCAGAAATCGTCGAGGTCGATCGTTGATATCGAGGTCCTCCACGTGATATCGAACACGCAGGTGCTGGCTGTCGCTAACCTCCTGCTTTCGAGCCGAAGCAAATGCTTTTTCGCGCTCTTCGGGTGTGATCCGATTAGTTCTCATCTATTCTCCATACAGCTGCCAGCGAATTGACCGCCTGACAGATTCTTCATTGATCTTGCTCATTGTTGTAGGCCCGCTCGTGCCCGCTAACCGGCTGTCTCAGAAGTGGAATCGGCGACGTGGAGCCTATCGCATTGGCCGGATCCTCGAACTCCGTGGGTTCAATCAACTCGATGTTGTATTCGTGACAGCAACGCGCCATTCCGGCCTGGGCCGGGCTGAAATACACTCGGGCGTCATATCCGCTAGCTGAGGCATGATGAAACTCCGCGACCTCTTGTAACGATCGATAAGTGTGGGCTCCACAGCAAATCGCAACCCGCACCTGGCGTTTGCATACCGGGCAATCAGTCTCCGCCACGAGGTCAACCAGGAACGAATCCGACCCAGGACCTGACGTCACGCGATAACCGTGGTGCTCGAACAGGCTTCGAGCCCGGCTGACTAACTCGTCATGAGGCACCAAAAACGTCTCGGCTGTCTCCGCCGGGACGATCTCCCATTTCAGGTCGCCGTTCAGATACCGAGTGATAACACTACTTATTTCTCCGCTCACGTTGGGAATCACGGCGACTCCCGAAGCCACCAGCGTGTCCCGATAGGCGCTCTTGATGCCGCTGCAAATCAGCACTGCAACCTGATGAACCTGGAGCAGACGCACCCGTCGATAGCCCTCTGGACCGGCACTGTCGATTGATTGTAGAGACTCCACGGCCTGGTTGGCAATCGTCGCGATCGTGAACCTGCCGGCCGCCTCAAACCGAGGGGCTACCGAATCTCCGAATTGTGGCACTGCTATCTTCATAATCGTTGCACAACGTATAGCACAGTCTGTGCCAAGGCTGCACACTCCCATTAAGAAGATGTGTTGCAACAAGATAGAGCATATTCAGCGCGACGTCGCGTTGCATCACGTGCAACACAAATCGTTGCAAGAGACAGCCGGCGGCGTTGCATGCAACACTGGCAGCGATATGGGTGGGGTGGGTCTAGAGCTTGTCGGGGTCGATGTTGTAGCGCTTGAGTTGGCGCCACAGAGTTGTGCGGTGAATACCAAGTTGCCGGGCGGCTTCTGTCATGTTGCCATTGTGATCACGCAGAGCAGCCAGAAGATGCTGTCGCGCATCAATCGATTCCGCAACCAAGTCATGTCGTGCCTCCGCATCCTGGGTGGAGGAGGCGATACTTTGGAAATCGGCGGGAAGGTGCTCGACCTGGATAACACTTCCGTGGCAGACCACGAAACCATATTCGATGATGTTCTCCAGCTCACGAATATTGCCCGGGAAATCGTATTTCATTAGCCGACTCATGACCTCCGGGCTGACGCTCAGGATGCGCTTGCCTTGGCGGGCATTGAATCGCTTGATGAAGTGATCAACAAGGTGCGGGATGTCTTCAAGCCGTTCCACCAACGGTGGCAGGTCAAACTTGACGACCGCCAGTCGAAAATAGAGGTCGTCACGGAATTTCCCCTCGGCCACCAGCCGCTTGAGATCGCGGTTGGTTGCAGCCACGATTCGAATATCAGCTCGGATCGGTTCGGTCCCGCCGACCGGTTCATACTCTCGCTGCTGGAGTAACCTCAGGAGTTTCACCTGAGTTGGTAAGGGCAACTCCCCTATCTCATCGAAAAACACCGTGCCACCATCGGCCCGCTTCAGCTTGCCGGGCTTGTCCTTTTTGGCATCGGTGAAGGCCCCCTTGACATAGCCAAAAAGCTCCGACTCAAAGAGCTGGTGCGGCAAGGTCCCGCAGTTGATCACGACCAGCTTCTTGTCCTTGCGGGGGCTCAGACTATGGATGGCATGAGCAAACAGTTCTTTGCCGGACCCGGATGGTCCCTGGATAAGAACGGTGCTCTCGCTCTCAGCGATATCAGGCATGATGGCAAAGAGCTTGTGGATCTTGTGACTCTTGGAGACAATATCCTCAATAGAGTAGCGCCGACTCAGCTCCTTGCGTAGGTGCTCGATGGCGGACAAGTCACGAAACGTCTCCACAGCTCCCAAAACCTTGCCATCGTCATCCTTAAGTACGGCCGTAGATATGCTTATTGGGACAGTCTCCCCCCGATTGTTGATAATGCTAACCGGTCGGTCAATAGATTCTACCCCGGTCTTGAGGGTCTTCTCCAGCAGGCAATTCTCGCAGATATCGGAGCGGAATACTTCGCTGCATTGTCGGCCCACCGCCTGGGACGAGGGTATCCCAGTGATCCGCTCCGCCGCCGGATTGAAACTCGTGATAACGCGCTTGCTGTCCACGGTGAAAACACCATCAGCGATGGAGCTCAAGATGACCTTAAAGAAGCGCAGACCCTGGGAATTGTTCTTCATGGCAAACGGCTCATACCTTTTTCAACAATCGATTCCGGGCGGAAGTATAGCCGGTCCGGACGATACACGCAACCCACAAGCGAGATTATGGTTCCTGTCATTATAGAAACACCCGCCGATGATAGCAGACAAGATCGGCGGGTGCTGCGTTTCCCCAGTCATAGCCGGGCTTTGTCCTCTGCTCAGTTGTGGCCGCCCGAGCCGCGCTGGTGACCGCCGCCCCGCCCCTGGCCATGCGGCGGACCATCAGGACTAGTGCCGGTGTGGGCGCAGCCGCCCTGCTTCTGGCCGTGGCCACGACAAGCCTGCGACGCATCCATATCGGCGATGCGACCGTCCTTGATGCTCGAAACAACGTCCTTAACATGTGGCGAAGGTGCTTGAAGAGTGCGGATTCCCTCACTATTCAGGGCCTCAATCGCTCGCCGTCCCATGCCCAGACAGGCGACACAGTCGATCTTGTGTCGAGATAGCTGGGCCATCGGATGGCAAGTGCCGTGGGCGTGGTGCTCGTTGCGGTTCTCGAGAATGGTCACATCGCCGCTCTCGGTGTCAACCAGCGTGAAATACTTCGTCGAGCCGAAGTGATCACTTATCGTGTCTTCGAGCCCGTCCTGACCCTTGGTTGGTATGCAGGTCAACATTTTCATCTTCTCCTTCTTTGAGATTTATGACAAGTGCATGGTTCTCCAGTATGGCGTCGATTATTTGCCGGCGACCGCTGTACAAAAGCCGTTGGACAGTCCCGCGCGAGATCCCCATCCGTTCCCCGGCCGCCTCCTGATCCAGATTCTCATGATCGCAAAGGCGCAGTGCCTCGAACTGGTCCAGACTGAGCGCCGTCACTCCTATGTCGCGCATAGGCACTCCCTGAGGCTTGTAAACTCGATCCGCCTGGTATCGGCGGCAGCAACGTCTTTTCCTCGGTCGCGGCATATCAGACCAATCCTTTCTGTGCATACGCACAAAACAAGTATCGGCTTGATTGTTCGGCTTGTCAAGCGGTTTGATGCAACTCTGTGACGAAGCCCAGGAATAGTGATCGCTTGAAGGGGGAGCAGAACAGTAGCAATCGGACTAATCTAACTCCTGGTACAACAACCGGGGCAGGTCAAGGGGGAGAAGATCAACTAGTGTCTTGAGCAATACGGAAGACACGTATCATGATAGATCACCTCCACCTCTGTGGAGAGGGGTGGCCGCTTTCGCCGTTTACCGATCAGAAAACCGGGCTGGGATGCCCTAAGCTGCAGTTCTAAGATAGTCCACGATGGCCCGCTGAATTGGAAACACCCCTCGCTCGCTGGCTATCTCGAGATAGTTTTACAGAACACGATAGGAGCAGCTGCCGACCATGAGGTCGGCGTCCCTCCCAAACGCCGACAGCACTTTTCGTAAGCGCACTTTGGCTTTCTTCGTCGCAACCTGTACGGGTTAGCTCCCAGGCCGGTCTGCATTACCTATGGACACGCGAATCACGGATGACAACTCATTCCATGACTCGTCCTCAACGTTCCCGGTCACGACATACCAGGAGCCATTATGCCTTAAGGAAAATGACCGGACACTTTCCCCCCCTGTCTCAGTGACCCCTGCGTTGGTGACAATCTGTACCTGTCTCTTTGATTCAAGCGCCACCCGAAGGCGAATCTCAGATAGGAACTCACTGAGGTCTTTGTCCTGTGAGGAATCAATCGCTCTGTTTCTGAGCAGAGGCAAAACGTTTTCGAACTGGAGTGAGGAACTCGAGATCAGCCACCCGATCAGGTTCTCAAGTTCCTCTCGATACGACTCGTTCACTCTCGATCTAAGAAGCATCAGGGACGTCAGAATGCTAGAAGCGTCATCAGGTCCGATTAGCGAGAGGTTAGGCGCTCCCTCCCGGTGCAAGCGGTAGACATGCTCATATCGGTCATAGTACACCGGAAACCCGGCCTCCGAAATCTGCTGGAGCTGCCGATATGCGGTCCGCTCCGGCAGGCCACATATCTTGCGAATACTCGACATGGAAACAACCTGCCGCGTGCACAGCAGGTTGATCAGCCTTACAATTCTTGTTAGATAGGACATAAGTTAAGTGGTACTACGGTTGGCATCCAGCATGCGCTACCGGATGACTTGGATTGTTAGCCACCCAATGTCCCAGGCTAAGAGGTCTTCATCCGGCTCGGTATCACTCCAGCCAGGATTGATGTCACCTGGATCTACTGAACTGCCAGTACCAGTCGTGTCAGTGGGTGGCGGTGGTGGCGGAGGACTTCCGCCAGAGCCATCGGCAAGCGTAGGCTGCCAAGAGAAGCTGAACAGGGCCAGTGAAAGAACGGCGAGAAGTACCATTCTTCCAACAATGCCGGTTTGATTGGATTGGATTTGCATTGGGCTGCCTCCTATGCGTGAGCGTTTATGCTTCGGTCCACGCCTGAAGGCATAACAAGTCTCGTGCCGCACGATGGAGACGCCATGCGATGCACGTAAGTTATTGATTCAACGATAGATGCGCTGGATGTCGGTCAGTTGCCGCGAGACTATGACAACTGCGAAATCGATCGGAATGGTGCGCGTGAGTTATGCGCGTGTGACTCAACTATTTGGATGGAGAGTGTAGGGGGCGAAATCGGCGGAATGCGAACGCCTCAGAGTGCTCTAGCCGCAATCAATTCTCAATATTGTATTTTTTCATCCGACGGCGCAGAGCCGACGACGTCAGGCCCAGGTCTCGAGCCGCTCGAGCCTTATTCCAGCCACATCTGGCCAGAGTTTCGCGGATCTTAAGTTCCTCGCTCCTCTCAACGTTAGCCTTTGAGGACGTGCCCGGCCTGCCGAAAGACGCAAGCTCGTCTGGCAAGTGAGCCTCGACAATCTCCTGCCCTGGATACATTAGACAGAACCGTTCGACTAGGTTACACAGTTCTCTTACGTTTCCAGGCCAATCATAATCCACCAAGATATGACGAACAGCTTTGGTTAGAGTTGGAGAACTCCGTCCTGCGGAGTACAGCTTGATATAGTGTTCCAGTAGTAGCTCGATTGTACGTCTTCAAACAATCTGGACATCTGTA
>CAZHDS010000033.1:0-21345 GCA_964531495.1 uncultured Ignavibacteriales bacterium | reverse complement strand
AGATGGGCTGTTGGAACCTCACATTGAACTCATCAAACGTGATTATCTGGCCAAGAGAGACACTATGCTGTCCGCCATGCGCGACAATTTCCCGGACGGTGTTTCGTGGACAGAACCGGAAGGTGGACTCTTCTTGTGGGTCGAGCTGCCTAAGCATATGTCAGCCGTTGATCTGTTCCAACAGGCTATCGACCTTAAGGTGGCCTACGTATACGGACAGCCGTTCCACCCCGATGGTTCCGGAGCCAATACGCTGCGGCTCAATTTCTCCAACGCTACTCACGAGAATCTGCGCATCGGAATCGAGCGCCTGGCGAAGCTGTTCCGCGACTCAATGTGATCGAATGCGCCTGGCGCGACGGCCAGTAGCGCTTCTCCATAGTATATCCGAGAGCCCACCGATTGGTGGGCTTTTCGGATTTTAGCTTGGACGTTTTGGACGCGCTTCGTATTAATGGGGCATGGATATCGAATTCACCAAATACCATGCCCTGTACAATGACTTCCTGGTCGTCGAGGGCAAGCGGCGGCGTCTCACTCGCCCGCAACTGCAACGTCTGGCCATCGCGATTTGTCACCGGCGGTCCGGGGTAGGCGCTGACGGAGTTCTTTACGTATCGCCCAACACTCGAAGCGATGGGCGTATTGACGTCTACAATGCTGATGGCAGCTGGGCTGAGAAGTCCGGCAACGGCATGCGTATCGTGGTCCTGCACGAGTATCTTAAGGATCGTCGCCGAAAACGCTTTTCATTTACGATGGACCGCCAGCTCCACCAGGCCAGCGTGGTTGATGCGACCGGGTCTGATGTACTGATCACGACTGAATTGGGTCAGCCGGAGTTCAAGACCGACCTGGTGCCGGTCAAGAGCCGCCGGCGCTACATGATTAATGCGCCACTCAAAATAGCTGGCCTGGAGTTTCCCGTTACCTGCCTTTCGGTGGGCAACCCGCATACGGTCATGATGGTGGAAGACTTCGATTTTGACTGGCACGAGCTGGGTGCCGAGGTCGAATGTCATCGGTCATTCCCGAGCCAAACCAATGTCGAATTCGTCAAGCCGGTCACGCGTCGCCGAATCCGAGTGGCCGACTGGGAACGTGGTGCCGGAGCTACCGGATCATCCGGTACCGGCGCAGCGGCGGCAGTGTGCGCAATGGTAATGCTCGGTGTCGCCGACAGGAGCTGCGAGGTTCAGTTCGAAACCGGCTCGCTATCGGTCAACTGGCGCGAAGATACCGGTATTATCGAGCTGACCGGACCCGCTGCGCTAATAGCGAAAGGGCGATTCACACTACCATGATGGCATATTCTGAGTTCCGTAAGCTCGCTGCTAAGGCCAATGTCGTGCCGGTCTTTGATCGCGTTCCGGCCGACCTGGACACGCCGGTGTCGGCCTATATCAAGCTCGCCGCCCGTCACCAGGATACGTTTCTCCTGGAGTCTGTCGAGGGTGGCGAAAAACTGGCCCGCTATTCCTTCGTTGGTTGCGATCCGTTCGTCACGGTCGAAGCTACCGGCCGAGAGATCACCCTGTGTCAGGGCAAGGCGCGGCGCAAAATCGAGACCGATCCGCTGGACTTCATGAAAGAGCTATTCTCTTTCTATAGACCGGTGCGAGTGGAGGGTTTGCCTCGCTTCACGGGTGGTGCGGTAGGATACTTCGCTTACGACACCGTGCGGTTGGTTGAGGATGTGCCGGACGCCAATCCGGACAACATTGGTCTGCCGGATATGCGCTTCGGAATGTATCGCCACCTCGTCGTATTCGATCATTTGCGCCAAGAGATTGTGGTGATCGCCAATGTACTCCACGAAATCGGCGAGCGTGGCCTTAAGAAGAAGTATGACGAAGCTCGGGCCTACATTCAGAATACGATTGCACGGCTTCAAAAACCGGTCCGCTTGCCTCGGGAAAGTGAGTCCGGTCACTCACGAATGGTGTCCCACAGCTCACAGAAGGAGTACGCCAAAATTGTCCAGCGGGCGCGTCGATACATCCGGGAAGGGGACATATTTCAGGTCGTACTCTCCCAGCGCTGGCATGTCGATTCGAAGCGCTCGGCGTTGTCGGTCTACCGACGGCTTCGGCGGATCAATCCCTCGCCCTACATGTTCTTGATTCGCCACGGCGGGCAGGCTGTAATCGGGGCCTCGCCGGAAATGATGGTGCGGGTCGAAAACGGCCGGATCGAGACCAGACCGATCGCCGGAACGCGTCCCCGTGGACGCAATGAAGAAGAGGACGAGCGTCGCATCAAGAGCCTGATGGCCGACCCGAAAGAACTGGCCGAACACACCATGTTGCTCGATCTGGGGCGCAATGATATCGGACGTGTCGCCCGAACCGGGACTGTGAAGGTGCAGGATCAGATGATTGTCGAGAAGTACTCACACGTGATTCATCTGGTGAGTTCGGTGAGCGGAGCCATGAGCAAGGGAACGTCGCCGATCGATGGCCACTTCGCTTGCTTCCCGGCCGGAACGGTGTCGGGAGCACCCAAGATCAGGGCGATGGAGATCATCGACGAGTTGGAGACAGAACGCCGTGGCGTTTACGCCGGATCGATCGCCTATATTGACTTCTGGGGGAATCTCGATTCTTGTATCGCGATCAGGACGATTGTCAAAGATGGTCGTCGTTATTATGTTCAGGCCGGGGCCGGGATTGTCGCCGACTCCAAGCCGGTTCGCGAGTTCAAAGAAACCGAGGCCAAAGCCAGAGCCCTCGTCGAAGCTATCACGGGGACTGACTGAACATGATATTTCTACTGGATAACTACGACTCGTTTACCTACAACCTGGTTCAATATCTGGGCGAGCTTGGTGCCGAAGTTGAGGTCGCCCGCAATGATATGGTGACCGTAGACCAGATTGCCGCCCGCAAACCATCGGGAATCGTTCTTTCGCCTGGACCTGGTCGGCCAGAACATGCGGGAATTATGAACGAAATGATCGCCAGCCTGATGGGACAGGTGCCGATCCTGGGCGTCTGTTTGGGGCATCAGGCCATCGCTCAGGTTCTTGGCGGGCGGATCGGCTACGCCCCGACACTGATGCATGGCAAAACGAGCGAGGTCAGGCACGATGGCTCGCAGCTCTTCCGCAACATCCCTTCGCCGTTTGTAGCAACCCGTTACCATTCCTTGGTGGTGGAGCCTGCCTCGAAACCGAAAGTGCTCCGTCGTACCGCCTGGACTGCTGGCAGCGCAACTGATGACGGCGTGATCATGGCTGTCGAGCATCGACATTTGCCTCTCTGGGGCTTACAGTTTCACCCCGAGTCGATTATGACTCCTCGGGGAAAGGATATTCTGCGCAATTTTCTGGAGGTCCTCTGAGCATGAAGGAATTCATCCACAAGGTACTAGCCGGAGAGCAACTCAGCTTCAAAGAGGCTTCGGCAGCAATGGAATTGATCATGAGCGGCCAGGCGACACCGGCCCAGGTGGGCGGCTTTCTGGTTGCCCTGAAATTCAGAGGCGAGGACGCCCAGGAAGTTGCCGGGTTCGTCACTGTCATGCGCCAACATGCCGTCAAGATCGAGCTTCATGACGGGTCCGCCGTGGACGGATGTGGCACGGGCGGCGATCACGCCAATACGTTCAACATTTCGACGGCTGCATCGTTGGTGGCTGCCGCTGCTGGTGCAACCGTAGCGAAGCATGGCAATCGTTCGGTCAGTTCGAAGTGTGGTTCAGCCGATTTGCTTGAGGCCTGCGGGGGAGAGATCGCGGCCAACCCGGAACAGGTTAAGAAACACATCGACGAGATCGGGTTTGGCTTCATGTTCGCACCGTCATTTCATCCCTCAATGAAGCATGCGGCTGGCCCACGCAAAGAGCTTGGCGTTCGAACGGTTTTCAACATCCTCGGTCCCATGAGCAATCCGGCCGGTGTCAAGCGGCAAGTAATTGGCGTCTACGACCACAATCTGATCTCCCTGATGGTAGACGCTTTGGAGATGGCTGGCTCAGAGCACGTCATCGTGGCTCACTCCCACGATGGCCTGGACGAATTCTCTGTGGTCGGACCCACCGGTTACGTGGAGCTAGATCGTGGTACCCGCGCGACCAAAGTTATCACGCCTGAGGATGTAGGCCTCACGAGACATCCGGCGGAGGCTTTGGTCGGGGGCGACGCGGCAGCTAACCTGCTTATTCTGAACGGGATTTGTGAGGGCCAGCCGGGCGCCTGTCGCGATGCCACCGTCATGAACGCGGGAGCCATGCTGCTCGTAGCAGGCAAGGTCGAATCGATCTCCGAAGGTGTTGTCAAGTCTCAGGAAGCAATTGACTCTGGAGCCGCTCGCAACCTGATTGACAACTGGGTGACGGCCTCCAAGGCTTGATCGCCCCCAGTTCGTAGCCTACTATGCCAAACCACTTCACCCCCATGCCCCCTCACCTTGATCATGTGGGCTGGGGGGGACGAATCGCTCACGGTTTTGCCGACTATCGCGACAACCTGAAACTCTTCAATCGCAATGTCTGGCTCTATCTAACCGGGTCGTTCCTGATGGGAGTCAATTTCCAGGTCTTTCTTGTCTTGCTCAATTTGTATCTCAAGGAGATCGGCCTTTCGGAGGGTGATATTGGTCTGATCGCGTCATCCCGCGCCGTCGGCATGACCCTGGTGGCGATTCCGGCTGGCATACTAATCGGGCGCTCCCGCCTCATGCCCTGGCTACTGGCAAGTTGCGTCCTGTTCGCAATCTTCAGCTTCTTTATCGTCTCCCTCGACGCCTTTGTCCTCATGGCCGGATTCTCGGTGCTCAGCGGTATTGCCTTCTCATTCTACCGCATCGCGGCCGGACCTTTTTTCATGCGCAACTCCACGTCGGTTGAACGTACCCACCTGTTCTCGTTCAATTTTGGTACCAACATGCTGGCCGGAATCATCGGAGCGGCCGGGGCCGGTCGGTTGGCATCGATAATAGGCGCAAACACGGGAGACATCGTGACAGGCTACCAGTGGACGCTCTACCTGGGCATCGCCATCAGCCTGCTGGCAATCATTCCGTTTGCCATGATCAAGTCCGGTGCTCCGCCGTCTGAACACGACCGGGTCAGATTCACGAAAGCACTCTTCGTGGAGCGCGGGTGGTTCTACGGAAAGATCTTCCTTTCGACGTTTTTCATCGGTTTGGGTGCGGGACTGACGATTCCATTTCTCAACCTATATTTCCGAGATCGCTTTGACTTACCCCCGGATACTATCGGGATGTACTACTCGCTTGTCCATGTCTCAATGCTCATAGGCTCGCTGGCCGCTCCCCTCTTGACCAAAACATACGGCCTTGTCCGGACCGTGGTGTTGACCCAATCTCTGGCGATTCCGTTGATGATCGTTCTATCTTATAGCTATTCCCTGACTCCCGTGGTGATCGCCTTTATCATCAGGGGAGGACTGATGAACCTCGGCTGGCCGATCGTCAATAACCTAAGCATGGAGTTAGCCACTGAAAGTGAGCGCGGACTGGTGAATGCTCTCTTGATGGTCGGCTGGAATGCAGCCTGGATGGTTTCCACGGCGCTCGGTGGCAGCCTGATCGAAGAATATGGTTATACCGTCACCATCAATATGACGGTCGTCCTGTACATCATTTCAACATTGACATTCTATTGGTTTTTCCGCAATAGTGAAAGCCGACGTAGTAGTGGACTGGGTTGGTCCATCGTTCGCGAGAATCAACAATGACAGATATTCTTATGAGGATCGCCGCCGCCAAAAGACTCGAGGTCGAGGCACGCCGGATCGAATTGCCGCTGGAACGGTTGCAGAGGCGCTTGAACGAGTCGCCACTGCCGGAGGCCCATCGTTTTGCCTCGGTCCTTTCATCCAGCGAACAGATCAATATTATTGCCGAAATCAAAAAGGGCTCGCCGTCGCAGGGAATCATGGTCGAAGATTTCGATGCTGGCTCGCTGGCCAAGAGCTATCGCGCCGGTGGAGCTGCGGCTTTGTCGGTTCTAACTGATCACGATTTCTTCTACGGCAGCTTCGAGAATCTTGTTGTGGCGCGCAAGCAATCAGGCCTGCCGGTCCTCTGCAAGGACTTCATCCTTGATCCCTACCAGCTCTACCACGCCCGCTACCATAGCGCCGATGCTGCTTTGTTGATTGTACGGCTCCACTCAGCCCGAAGCCTTCAGCAACTCATCCAAACAGGCACAGAGCTGGGCATGGATCTATTGGTGGAGACGCGAAGCGAAGACGAGGTAAGCATGGCGATTGACAGCGGGGCGCAAATCGTGGGCGTCAACAATCGTGATCTGTCGGACTTCAGTATTGATCTTGCCATTTCAGAGCGGCTGGCCAGGTCCATACCGGACTCGGTCACGAAAGTCACAGAGTCAGGTATTTTCGAGCCAGCTCACATAGTGCGCTTGCGCAACGCCGGGTATCACTGTTTTCTGATTGGACAGGCGTTGGTCCAGGCCAAGGATCCCGTCGCGCTCATCGAAAGTCTGAGGTCAGCATGAGACAATTGCAGGTCAAACTGTGCGGCATAACGCGCCAACAGGATGCTCGCCTGGCGGTCAGGCTGGGGATCGACATGCTCGGTTTCATATTATACAGAAAGTCGCCGCGCTGGATATCTCAACAAACGGCACGAACTATCATCTCGGAACTGCCTGCCACCGTCGACCGCGTGGGTGTCTTTGTCAATGAAGAGCCCCGGCGGGTGATAGATATCGGGCACAGTCTGAGACTGGACTACGTTCAGTTACATGGCGCGGAGTCGGCGAGCTATGTGGCCGCCGTGCAGCGGTCGGGACTGAAAGTAATCAAGGCCTTTTCTGTGGCCGACCGGAGTGACTTGGATGCGGCCATGCGCAGCAAGGCGGAACTCGTGCTGTTGGATCATGCCGGAGGCGGCACTGGCAAAAGCTTCGACTGGAAGTTGAGACCGTCGCGCAGGATGGACAATTTGGTTCTTGCTGGCGGCCTCGGCGTAGAAAACGTTGCAGAGGGTGTAGCCCGCTTCCGACCCTTAGTAGTAGACATAAACTCGGGCATAGAGACCGCACCAGGCCGGAAATCGGCTCGCAAATTGAAGGCGATTATGGAACTCCTCGACAATATTAGATATGAATCCTCGGCTGGCTGAGTATGGCACCCAAGAAGACTAGTATATCAGTTCCGGATGAGCGGGGTCGCTTCGGTGACTATGGCGGTCGTTACGTTCCCGAAACGGTCATGGCGGCTCTTGACGAGCTCACCGAGTGCTATGATCGCATATCCCGAACGTCCGCCTTCAAGGCGGAGCTGAAGGACCTTCTGTCGAACTTCGTCGGTCGGCCGACGCCGCTCTACTTCGCCGAGCGTTTGACCCAGGAGTTGCGTGGCCCCAGGATTTTCCTCAAGCGCGAGGACCTCAATCACACCGGTGCCCACAAGATCAATAATACGGTCGGCCAGATTCTGTTGGCCCGCCAGATGGGCAAGAAGCGTATCATCGCCGAAACCGGCGCTGGTCAGCACGGGGTTGCCACCGCGACCGTCTGTGCCCGGTTCGGCTTGGAGTGCGTCGTCTACATGGGCTCCGAAGACATCGAACGCCAGGCGCCAAACGTTGATCGCATGCAATTGCTGGGCGCCCGGGTGGTCCCGGTGGAGTCGGGCTCGAAGACCCTCAAGGACGCCACCAGCGAAGCTATCCGCGATTGGGTTACTAGTGTCGAGAACACCTTCTATATCATTGGCTCAGTCGTCGGCCCGCATCCGTATCCCCGGATCGTCCGTGATTTCCAGGCGGTAATAGGCAGGGAAACCAAGCGCCAAACCCGGCAACAACTGGGGCGACTTCCTCATGCCATAGTCGCTTGTGTCGGCGGCGGCTCCAACGCCATGGGCATTTGGACGGCGTTTGTGAAGGAACCCAAGGTGAAGTTGATTGGTGTCGAGGCGGCCGGATATGGTCTAAGGAGCGGTCGCCATGCGGCCACCCTGGCCAAAGGCAAACCGGGCGTGCTGCATGGTTCCTACAGCTATTTGATGTACGATGCTGACGGTCAGATCATCCTGCCGCATTCAATTTCTGCCGGTCTGGACTACCCCGGCGTGGGACCGGAGCACTCTTACTTGAAAGACATCAAGCGAGCAGAGTATGTTAGCGTCACCGACAAGGAAGCGGTGCGCGCATTCAAGATGACCTCCCGGTTGGAAGGAATCGTACCCGCGCTCGAATCGTCCCATGCCATTGCCTGGGTGATGGGGGGGACGGCCAGATTCCGCAAGTCCCACGACATTGTCATTTGTCTATCCGGCAGAGGTGACAAGGATATGGGTATTTTGCGCGACTGGGGGAGACTCTAGGATGAGCCGGATAAGTTTACACCTGGAGGGCATCGGCAAGCAGAAACTTCTGATACCGTTTTTTACCGCTGGCTACCCAACCTTGCGACAGTCTCTTGAAATGGTCAAGATCGCGACTGATTGTGGTGCCGATTTCGTGGAGTTAGGCATGCCTTTCTCGGATCCGCTTGCCGATGGGCCGGTGATACAGCATTCGTCCCACGTCGCGCTTCAGCGGGGAGCCAATCTCAAGTGCATATTGGACGGGGTTCAAGGGCTTCGCAATCATATCGAAACACCGCTGATTCTGATGGGCTATCTCAATCCGATCATTGCCTATGGATCGTCGAAGTTCCTGTCTCGGGCAGCCCGCGTGGGAGTTGATGGGCTGATTATCCCTGACCTGCCCGTCGAAGAGGCTATTGATCTTGGCGAAGAGATCGAACAGAAAGGGATGTCAACGATTCTCCTGATTTCGCCCACATCACCTCGCCCCCGGTGGAAGAACATCGACCGCTACTCGACCGATTTCGTCTACGCCGTGACTGTGACCGGTGTTACGGGGTCCGGACAGAAGTTTGACAATAATACAGATCACTACTTGCGTCTACTGAAGCGCTCGCTGTCCAAACCGTTCGTAGCCGGATTTGGCGTGGATTCGCCTGAAGCCGCCAAACGCTTGTGCCGCTCCGCTGATGGCATCGTGATCGGTTCGGCCCTGATCAGACTGATGGATTCGGCCAGCAATGCCGCTGAGGCCCGGCGTAAGGTGGCCAAATTCCTGACCTCGATCCGAAAAGCAATCTCGTGAAGTAGATGAGATCATTCTCAAGTCCGGGAATCAGATGTTTTCCATGCTTGACCCTCAGACCTCAGCCGCCTATTTTGATGCGAATTCGCACCTTCGCGGGTCGCAATAATGCTTACTCGCAGCATGCGGAGAACACAGGCGTTCGACAAGATGAACAAAGACGTATTCATAGAGCAGTTTTCTAGTTCGGTTGCGGAGGCCTTCCGGCTGGTGTATCCGGATGCTTTCGCGGAGCTCGGACCTCAGCAGGTATTTGCGGCCGAGTTCATAAGTGAAAACATTGAGAAGCCGAAAGACCCCAAGATGGGGCGAATAGCCCTGCCGGTCTTTCGTCATGCCCGGTTGCTGAAAGACAAACCGCCCCAGATAGCAAATTCAATCGCCACGGCCGCCAACGATCTGCTCGCGGCCGGACCCGAAACCGTCCTTGTGACCGTTTCGGCGGCAGGTGGGTTTCTGAACGCTCAAGTCAACTTCCGAGCCCTCGTCGATGCTACTCTTGATGGTATCCTTTCTGCTGATCGAGGCTACCACGGTGATCGCCCCGGCGAAGGCAAGCAGGTCTTGGTCGAGTACTCCTCGGCCAACATAGCCAAACCGTTTGGCATCGCGCATCTTCGCTCAACCATGCTGGGCCATTCGTTGCGCCGGATTTTCAAGTGCCTCGGGTACGACGTTGTCGGTATCAATTACCTGGGGGACTGGGGCACTCAATTTGGCAAGATGATTGTCGCCTGGAAGCTTTGGGGAGAGGACCAGGATCTTGCCGAGAATGCTCTATCCAAGCTGCTGGAGCTCTATGTCCGGTTCCATAACGAGGCCGAATCAAACGAAGCCCTCAACGATCAGGCCCGCGAAGCTTTCAAGAAGCTCGAGGACGGCGATCCCGAGACCAGGGCCTTGTGGAAGCAGTTCGGCGAGATTTCCATGCGAGAGCTTGAGCAGATTTACGAGGCCCTGGGAGTCGACTTTGATTGGGTTACCAGTGAGTCATTCTTCAATGACAAGATGGAGCCCGTCATCGACCGCCTGGCAGCGGCTGGCCTGACCTCGATCTCTGAGGGAGCGTTGGTAGTCGATCTGCACGATCCCCAGTTGCCACCTTGCTTGCTGAAGAAGAGTGATGGCGCTACACTATACGCCACGCGGGAATTGGCAAGTCTGTTCTATCGGTGGAGCAAGTACCGTTTCCATGAATCGCTCTACGTCGTTGGCGTGGCGCAGGCGGATCATTTTCGACAGGCGCTCAAGGTTATTGAGATGCTCGAAGAGGCCGAACATCTGCCGGCCGAAGATCGCATGATTGGACGCGTGAAACAGATCGACTTTGGCTGGGTGCGTTTTGGTGACCAGACGATGTCCACCCGGAAGGGAGAGATCGTCTTTCTCGAAGATGTTTACCAGACGGCGACACGCAAGGCTCGCGAGCTAATCGCTGAGAAGAATCCCGAGCTCGAAAATATCGACGCCGTAGCGCTGGCGATCGGTGTGGGAGCCGTGACCTTCGCCCAGCTCTCAGTCCGGCGGCAGAAGGATGTCAATCTGGTGTGGGACGATATCCTGAGTTTTGAAGGTGAAACCGGACCCTATCTCCAGTATACTCACGCCCGGCTATGTTCGCTGTTGCGTAACTTCTCCGGTGAGATATCTTTGGAGGTCAAGACCGGTTTGCTGGATCGCGAGGAAGAGCAACGGGTTGTGGAGCATTTGGCCGACTTCCCCGAGGCGGTAGCCGATGCGGCTCGGATGTATGATCCGCAGCTTATCGCAGGCTATCTGCTGCGTCTGGCCGGGTCGTTCAACCGCGTATACCAGCGCAAAGATGAAAACGGACGAATAGACAAGATAATATCTGAGGATGTCAGCCTAACCGGAGCCCGCATCGCCCTTGTCAAGGCGGTCCAATTGGTGCTCAGGGAGGGTCTCTATCTGCTCGGTCTTGAGGCCCCGGAGGCAATGTAGCCACGATCCCAATTAACTTGCTACGACTCAATAGCGGGCGCGACGACTTGCTTGTTGCGACCCCAGGAGAACAATATGTTAATCGTAATGGACACCAATGCTGGCCCGGAGACCGTTGAACGGGTTTGCCGGGAGATCGAAGGTATGGGTCTGAAAGCGCACTCAATACCAGGTTCTATCAGGACCGCTATCGGCGTAACGGGCAACAAATCGCGGATCGATGCTGATCGCATTCTGGCTCAGGCCGGCGTGAAGGAAATCATCCACGTCACCAAGCCGTTCAAGCTGGTCAGTCGCGAGTTCTACCCTGAGGACTCGATTATCGATGTCGCGGGCGTGAAAATCGGTGGAACCAAGATTGTGGTGATGGCCGGTCCGTGTGCAGTGGAGAGTCGTGACCAGTGTCTGGCTATCGGTGAAAAAGTTGCTGCCTCCGGAGCTACGATGTTTCGCGGTGGTGCCTACAAGCCACGCACCTCACCATATAGCTTCCAGGGGCTTGGTGAGAAAGGCCTCGAAATTCTGGCGGAGGTGCGCGAACGGTTCGGTTTGCGAATTGTGACCGAAGCCGTGGACAAGGATGTTCTGCCGCTGGTGGTCAAGTATGCCGACATGATCCAAATCGGTGCCCGCAACATGCAGAACTTTTCGCTGTTACGAGCGGCCGGTCAGCAACCCAAACCGGTCCTTTTGAAGAGGGGTATGTCGGCCACGCTTGAGGAATTCCTGATGGCGGCCGAGTATATCATGTCAGAAGGCAATCCTAACGTGGTCCTCTGTGAGCGCGGAGTCAGAACTTTCGCCGATCACACGCGCAATACGCTCGATCTTTCGGCTGTACCGTTTTGCAAGCGTACCAGCCACCTGCCCATAATCGTTGATCCGAGTCATGGCACCGGGAAGCGTGACAAGGTTCTGCCTCTGTCGCGAGCAGCAATCGCTTGCGGAGCCGATGGCTTGATTATTGAAGTACATCACGATCCGGCCAACGCTTTGTCGGATGGTTTGCAATCGATTACCCCGCCAACCTTCCAGGGCCTCATGGGCGAAGTCGATGCGGTCGCTGGCGTCCTCAATAGGACTTGCCTATGAGGCGACCGCTGCGGCCAGTGCGAAGGGTGGAGGGGACTATTCGCGTTCCCGGCGACAAGTCAATTGCGCACCGGGCTGCTCTGTTATCGCTGGTCGCCGATGGTCCGCTCACTATCCAGAACTTTCCCGGCAATCAGGACTGCCATTCCTCCCTGAGAGCCGTGGCCGCACTGGGCACTCAAGTCAAGGAGACTGAGACAGGCTTGGTCCTAACCCCACCCGTTGAGCCTTTGCCAACGGACGTGATGGTCGATTGTGGTAACTCAGGCACCACCGCCCGGCTGCTCACTGGCATTATTGCCGGCACCGAAGCTGAGGTAACGCTGACGGGCGACGAATCGCTACGTTCGCGACCGATGAAGCGCATTATCGATCCGCTCACCACCATGGGGGCCCGGCTATTCTCCGACAACGGCCATTTGCCCATGCGCATTCAGGGCGACAAGCTCACCGCTTTCGAATATCGTTTGCCGGTCGCATCAGCCCAGGTGAAGTCGGCCCTGCTGCTGGCCGGTTTGGCCTCGTCCTGTTCCGTCGTAGTGCGGGAGGATCAAATCACTCGGGATCATACAGAACGCATGATCGATTGTCTGGGCGAGGGCATCACTACTCGCGACGTCAAGCCGGTCATGGTCACCGACCCGGTTGATCCCAGAAAACGCAAGATGGTGCGCCAGGAGCCCTTCAAGCGGGAAATCTCGCTCGCCCACAATGCTATCGTTCACGGCGGCGAAGTAAACATCCCGGGAGATCTTTCCACAGCGGCGTTTTTCCTCGCCGCCGCTGCCATATCCGGTCGAACCGTTACCGTCGATGAACTTGGCCTCAATCCGACGCGGTCCGCTTTCCTGGATCATCTCCGAGCGATCGGCTGCAAAGTGGAAGTGACCGACAAGGTGACGATTTCGGGCGAGCCACGCGGGACGGTTTGCGTGACGGGCGGAGAGCTCCGATCCCGCAAAATTTCCGGGGCCCAGACGGTCGCCCTTATTGACGAAATCCCGATCATTGCCGTCATGGCGGCTTTTGCTAAAGGAACGACGATCATCCGTGACGCAGGCGAGCTGCGCGTCAAAGAATCAGACCGCCTCGCAGCCACTGCCCACAACCTCAGCCTGATGGGAGCTCGCTGCGGGGCGTTGGAAGATGGCCTGGCGATCGAACCGGGGCCGGAAATGTGTGGAGCCGATTTTGTCGGCTTTGGCGACCATCGAATCGCGATGGCGTTCTCTATCGCGGCCCTCTTCCTGGTGGGTCCTTCTTCCATTGACGACGAAACTGTCGTCGCTATCTCATGTCCAGAATTCTATGACCTGTTGAAACAGATCACGCCATGAATGAGCATTTTCGATTCGGACTGTTGGGGCACAAGACATCTTACTCAATGTCAGGGGAGATCTTTCGCGCCGTGTTTGATATCACGGGCATGAAGGGGGAGTTCACCAACTACAACATTGAGCCAGCTCACTTTGATGAAGAATTCCGATCTATTGTCAAGCAGGGGCTTCTTGGTCTGTCGGTCACGATTCCATTCAAGAACTCGGTCATCAGCTATTTGTATGAGATTCATCCGGTGGCCGAAGCGGTAGGCGCCGAAAACTCGATTGCCATTTCGGGAGAGCGTTTGCTTGGCTTCAATACCGATTGTGATGGTTTCGCCATACCCCTGGAACCACATAGCGATCGCCTCAAGCATGGTCATGCCCTCCTGCTTGGCTGCGGCGGCGGGGCCAAGGCGGCGCTCTATTCCCTGTACACGAATTTCGAGGTCCGGCGGTTCACAATCCTGAGTCGCGACCGGCAACGATTGGATCGTTTTGAACAGTCGTTGTCAACCAGGATCCAGGGGTTGGATCTCAGAACGTGCTTGTTGGGTGACACCAGCGTGACTCACCCGGAGCGGTATGACATCATTGTCAACTGCACCCCGCTGGGGGGCTGGAACCAGCCTCAGGCTAGTCCGCTACCAGATGACCTGACATGGACTGCTGGCCGAATCTATTATGACCTGAACTATAACGCCGGCAATGCCTGCGTAGCGGCGGCAGGGGCGGCGGGGCTCAAGACTATTGATGGCTCCATGATGCTAACCGGCCAGGCGCTACGATCACTCGAAATCTGGACCGGGCAGACGGTGCCGTTCGAGGAAATCCATGAAGCTGTTTTTGGACCTCCAGGGAGCCGACGGTCGTGAATCTGATGCCGATGGGACAAAAAGTATACCTTGTCGGTTTCTCAGGATCGGGCAAGAGCCACTTGGCACCCATGCTCGCCCGGCGCTTGAGAATCACCTGCTATGACACTGATGCCCTTATTGAGAAACAAACTGGTGTTACGATCAACGAACTCTTTGCCAACCGGGGCGAGAAGCAGTTTCGTCATCTTGAGGCGGCCTTGATCGAACATATAGCCTCTGACCGACGACCCGGCGCGGTGGCGCTCGGAGGTGGAGCGATGGTCACCGCGATAAACAGGCGGCGGGTACAAGCAACCGGAATAGTTGTCTACTTGAGTTGCTCATTCGAAGTGCTCTATCGTCGTTTGCGCGCCACCGGCGACAGACCGCTTCTGGCCGCCAGGCGAAAGGCTGGTGAGACGCAAGTCCAGGCAGTGAAGCGACGAATCCGCCAATTGTTGGATGACCGGCGACCAGTTTATCGCCAGGCCGACATTGTGGTTTCAACAAGTCATCGCACGCCGACCGAAACAGTCAACGAAATCTGTAACAGGATGAAGCTACACTATGCCTGAGATTCGCCTCAAACTGGCCGCGTCCAGCTATCCTATTGTCGTCGGCTCGCAGATTATCGAGCGGCTGCCTGAGTTGTGCCGAAAAGCTTGCCCCCATGGCCGGATATTCGTCTTCTACGATGCCAACGTGTTCGCTCTACACCGTACTATCGTGCAAAGGGGCCTGAGACGGTCGGGGCACAAGCGGGCGGAGATGGTCTTGCCTTCAGGGGAGAGGATCAAGTCGCGATCCCAATTGCGACTAATTCAGGACTACTTGTTGTTCGAGCGGATCAGCCGTGACGACTTGATTTTGGCTGTCGGCGGTGGTGTGCTTAGCGATTTGGTTGGCTTTGCGGCCGCAAGTACTCTGCGCGGTATTCGATGGGCGGTCGTTCCCACCACGCTGTTGGGAATGGTTGATGCGGCTATCGGTGGCAAGACCGGTATCAACCACCGTCTGGGCAAGAACCTCATTGGCGCGTTTTGGCAACCGAGCTTCGTTCTCAGCGATGCTTGCTTTCTCAATACTTTGCCGCGCCGCGAGATGATTGCCGGGCTGGGTGAGGTGGTCAAGTATGCTGGCCTGATCGGGAGTCGCATGCAGAAGGCGCTTGCAGCGTACCTTGATGGTGGGGACTTGTATCATCAGGAACAGTTGATCAAACTGGTCGCTATGAGTTCACAATGCAAGGCTAACATTGTGGCTGGCGACGAACGGGAAGCCGGTCAGCGCATGCTCCTGAACCTCGGCCACACGGTTGGCCATGCCATAGAAACTTCGCTGGGCCACGGGCGACTGCTCCACGGTGAGGCTGTCATTTTGGGGCTCTTGGCCGCCGTGGAGCTCAGTGAAAGACAGCGCCCCAAGCGCGGCCCCGCGTTGAAGCCGTATCGAGCGCTGGTCGAGGAGTTTCTGACCCTACTACCGAAGAGGAAGCTCTCTGCCGACAAAATTATGGAGGCCATGACTCTCGATAAGAAACGCCTGGGACAGCAGCTGAGGTTTGTCTTGCTAGAACGGCCTGGCAATGCGTTTATTGAAGAGGGCCTTAGCAAAGCCACGATCAAGATGACCGTGGCGAACATGACAAAGATCTATCGGGCAGAAGGACGATGATATGGCCAATATTCTGGTCGTAAACGGGCCAAACCTCAATTTACTGGGAAAGCGCGAGCCGGAAATCTACGGCACTCAGACCCTTGACGAGCTCAATGAGCGTCTCTCGGCCGTGGCCGGGGATCTGGGCCTGACGCTGGTCTGCTTTCAGTCGAATTCAGAGTCAGGCATTGTCGATTTCCTGCACGAAAACGGCTTTGAGGCCGACGGCTTGATCATAAATCCCGGAGCGCTAACCCACTACAGCTACTCTCTCCGCGATGCTATCGCTGCGATCGGCATTGATGCTGTGGAGGTCCACATGTCCAACATCTACCAGCGCGAGGAATTCCGACACAAATCGGTGATTGCCGCCGTTTGTTCCGGTCACATGGTGGGCTTTGGCTTCTATGGTTATGCTATGGCGCTTTCGTATTTTGCTGACTGTACGAGGAAGAAGTGATGTCGCGTACTATCTTATATCTGGCCGCCCTGTGTGTCATCCTGGTCGTCCTGCCCGCATGTCAGGAAACCCCGACGGCCGTTGTCGAGGTTGGCGAGGCGCTTGACTCTCTGGACCAACGCCTCGAGTGGCTCGACTATCGACTCGAGCAGGAACGATGGAATCAGGCCCGGCGGGGAGAGACCGATTCCCTGAAGTTCTACGAGGATCTTCTACAGGCCGTCATGGCTGGCCCTCACGCTATCGCCCTTGTCGGTCCTGGCCAAGCTTCCTTCGACGATCCAACCGATGAGCGTCGTTACCGGCGCCTCCGGTCTCGAGTTGTTCGAACCCAGGTGGAACGGGATCCAGGCATCAGCGCTCTGCGCGATTCACTCGTTCAGAGCCAGGCAGAATTTGCTGGCATCCTTGAGGGTCGCAGGCAGAATCGCGAGTCCCTGCGGTGGGTGGTAGCCAACGATCCAGACCGAAACCGTCGGGAACTGGCCTATAGCATCCTTGCTGGCGCTGGTGAAGATTTGGCCGATGGCGTGCAGCGTCTGATCCGACTGCGCAATCAGTTGGCCCAGAAGAGAGGATATAACAATTATCTGGCTCTGGTTTTCGACAGTCGTAACATTGAACCAGGCGATTATGTCACTCTCCTGAGCCGGATCAAGACTGAGAGCAGCGACAAGTATTCTGAAGTGCTCAGCAGCATTGAGCACCAACTTGGTCGCAACATGATCGAGATTTGGGATCTCGAATATGCCGCGAGTGACGTACGACATCGAGTCGATGGGTTCTTCCCGACCGATTCACAACTTGCTTTCGTCCACAAGTCATTGCTCGCGATAGGCTATGACATCAAAAACATGCCGCTCTATTTCGATTTGCGTGAATTCTCCGATCAACCAGCGGAGGTAGTTTCTTTCAATTTTGCCCATGGCCATGACCATCGTATCCTGGGCAATCTCACGCCGGGACTGGCCAGCACGCGGCGCCTGATGCTGCACACGGGTCGGATGCTCTATGGCGCTTCGATTTCGCAGCCGGGCGAAGATGATGCTATGCACCCGGACGGGGTATGGGAGAAGGGGATGGCTGGCATTGTAGCTGCCTTCTGCGATGCTCCCGAGTGGCTGGAGACACAGGCCCATCTGCCAAACGAACTGGCCACAGCGTACGCCTCGTCCGTCAAACAACAGCGTCTGATTGCTCTGCGTCGTTCGCTGGCCAACATGATGTTCGAATATGAGGCGTACCAGGATGCCAATCGCGACCTGAATGAATTGTACTGGAGCGTCTACGGAGAGAACGTTGGCATGCCTCTGCATGAGCAGTCTCGGCCGTGGGCCGACCTCAACGCGCTAATCGATCAACCGCTGACATTGTCGGATGAACTTACGGCTGACATGATAGTAGCCCAGACGATCGCCTTTCTTGAGAGAAACTACCAGTCGCTGCTTGATCCCACGATGACGCGCGCCTTCCTGGAGCAGAACTACTTCCGCTTTGGAGGGCGTCGCGACTGGCACGAGCTAATTGACCGAGGCACCGACGAACCACTGAATCACAAGCATCTTCTGGCGTGGCTCGGAATCTAGCTGGTGGTCCTGATCACAAGTTGAAGCCAACTCCGAAATCAACGCCAATGTACTCGACGTTGAAACCGTCACTATCGAATGTACCGCCGAAAACCTCGTTGTTCTTGGACATGATAGAACGATAGAATAGCTCCAGGCGGAGGTTGGTGGTCGGCGTTGTATACTCGAACATGCCTATTCCCACTCGCCAGTAATTCTCGCTCTCACCGTCATACCCATCGGCGCTGGCCCAGATGCGCCCGCCTTCAACCCGAAGAAATGGCGATCGTTTTCCGGCGGCCAAGAGCCTGTATTGGAGGCCCGCACCGAGTGACCAACCCATAATGGTCGGATAATCATCCGGCAAATCCTTCCATGCCCGCTCCAACGTGCCTTGAACCGACCAGTGGTCTTGGAGGATGTATTCAAGAGAGACCGAGACAGCTATGACGATCTTGTTGGCCTCGCCAGACGCCGCTTCACCAACATTGGGAAGGGAATCCAACAGATCAGCGGCCCTCCCTGTCAAATAGCCAGGATCAAAATGCACCGCCAGCATGACTTCGGATGGCTCGACATCGAAAATACGCTCGGACGGTTTTTTTAGACGCTCAGCAAAACTACTCGGCACTGCTACCAGAAGGCAGACCACCGCCATCAGTACAATCATCGCAATGTTTCTGTGCATAATGTCCCTCTAACTAACCCTGATTAATTTGCTTCATTAGACTCAACAATATACTTGCGGACGAATTTGGGCAAGCTTTGTTTAATTGCGTGATCTGTGAGAGCATTTCTCTTGGCCCGGCGAGTCCCGGCGCTTACTTTAGGTGACCATGAACGACCGCACCCACATAACCGAAGGACCGATCACCCGGACCGTTTTCAAACTGGCTGTGCCAGTGGTCATCGGAATGCTGATGGAAGTCGCTCTGTCGACCACCGACTACTTCTGGGTTGGCAAACTGGGAGCTTTTGCTCAGGACGCCGTAACCTCATCGATGGTTGTTATCTGGACCATTTTTGCTACGATGGCAGTCGTCAGCGTCGGCATAACTGCTATTGTTTCACGGTTCATTGGAGCCGGTGACATCGACAAGGTCACCCACTACATTCGTCAGGGCATGATGATGGCCACTGGAATGGGGCTGGGCTTCTCGATTCTCGGTCTGCTGCTGACGCCAAAGCTGTTGGGTTTCATGGACACCAGCCCGGAGACCATGACCATGGCCGTGCCATACTTGCGGGTTTTCTTCGGCAGCGCTCTGTTTTTCTTCCTAAGCGATACGTCATACGCCGTCTTTCGCGCCACAGGAGACACTCGCACACCGACAACAGTGGGCATCGGCGTAGTTCTTATAAACATGGCACTGGATCCTCTGCTGATATTCGGCTGGGGGCCGGTGCCCGCCATGGGCGTAACCGGGGCCAGTATCGCCACCGGCATTTCGATTGCTGGGGGAGCCGCTGTGATCCTGAGCAAGGTCGTTCGCGGGAGACTCGGTTATGATGTCGGGCGGCTTTGGAGCGAAAGACCATGTCTGAAGAGTATGGGCAGGATCGCCCGGATCGGCCTGCCGGCATCGAGCCATACCTTTGTTTTCGTCTTCGTCTATTGGTTTCTGATCAAGTTCGTCCATACGTTCGGCGAAACAGCCGCCGCCGCGATGGGAATCGGTAACCGCATGGAGTCCTTCTCGTACCTGACCTGTTTCGGCTTCTCGGTGGCCGCCTCGACCATGGTTGGCCAGAACCTCGGAGCCGGACAGCCTGGCCGAGCAGCACGATGTGCTTGGGGAGCAGTAGGTTCCGCCGTGGGTCTAACGTTGATTATGACCGTCCTGTTTATTGCCGTGCCAGAGTGGATAGCGAGTATCTTCACGGATGACCCCAGAGTTCTTGGCATCGCCGTGGATTATCTGATTATCCTCGGCATCTCTCAGGCGGCAATGGCCATTGAAATCGTCCTGGAGGGTGCTTTTGGCGGTGCGGGGGACACTGTGCCGCCGATGATCGTCAGTGTTCCCGGTTCGGCCCTGAGAATACCTCTGGCCTACTATCTGTGCTTCACCCTTGATTGGGGAATCAATGGCGTCTGGTGGACGCTCACCATTACAACATTTCTGAAAGCGGTCGCACTGACAATTTGGTTCCTTCGTGGGCGATGGAAAAGCAGGCAGATCTGACCGACTCAAGTTCATTGTTGTTTCGGAGGCCTGCCCGTGCCTATATTAGCGCGATTGATTCGGACTAATGAGGATATGGATTGATGAACAGTAAATATGTGCGTTTTCACACCGATAGCGCTCTGGCGCCGCAATACGGCCTGATCGAACAGGACAGCGTCGTTCCCATGGATACTGCCCCGTGGCAGAACGGAAAACCATCTGGGAAGCCGCTGAGTACTCGCGATGTCAACATGTTGGCACCGGTAGCGCCGAGCAAAATCGTCTGTATTGGACTGAATTACCATGCTCACGTGAGCGCGTCGCAATCAGCGACCACGGCCCCCGAATATCCCCTGATATTCCTCAAACCGTCGTCGTCGATCATTGCCGCGGGCGAGTCAATTGTTCATCCGCCGGCATCAGAGCGAGTCGACTATGAGGCCGAACTGGGCGTAGTAATCGGCCGCACGGCCTGCAAGGTGGATGCGGCGCAGGCCGATGAACACATTTTCGGGTTGACCTGTGTCAACGATGTGACGGCTCGCGATCTCCAGAAGAAGGACGGCCAATGGAGCCGAGCCAAGGGTTTTGATACGTTCTGCCCGGTGGGGCCTCACGTGATTACGGGCATCGACTATCACGATCTCCTTGTCGAGGGAATCCTGAATGGCGAAGTGATGCAATCCGGACGCACGTCTCAGATGATATTTGATATCCCGTTTTTGGTGAGCTATGTGTCTCACGTGATGACCCTTCATCCGGGTGACTTGATCTCGACCGGGACGCCCTCGGGGATCGCACCAATGAAATCGGGCGACGAGATCGAGGTTCGGGTAGGATCAGTAGGTAGTTTGAAAAACAGAATGGCCTGAGTCTGCAAAGAGCTGGCTCAAGCTTCAGGGCATGACCCCGGGCACCGATTCGATACAGGGGTGTACAAGCGGTGTAGGAGTCAATGACCGGCCCGACGTCGAGGGGAATGTGACGGAACGACTGTATTACAAGCATCCGGATCTTTTCGAGTTTGAGGCTCGCCTGATCCGTGTTGGTCAGGAAGGTGAGAGGCATTATGCCATCCTTGATCGCACGGCGTTCTATCCGACTTCAGGTGGACAGAGTCACGATTTGGGTGTTCTCGGCTCGATCCCGGTTG
>CAZHDS010000032.1:0-21819 GCA_964531495.1 uncultured Ignavibacteriales bacterium | reverse complement strand
TCAAAGGGGGATTCCTTGAGCACAATCGCTACTGTATTCGGTCTAATACTGGTGTGGAGTTTCAGTTGTAGTGAGGCATCCAACAACGATACTGAGATCACCAAGTTCCCGTTGAATCGCGCGTACGGCCACTCGAAATCCCCGGACTCCGTGTCGGCGTTCGCACACAAGTACTTTCTGTACGAGTTTCGACACAATGCCTCTGAAGGCGAAACTCCTCTCCTGCTCGATTCGGTTGTCTCAACTGGGCCACCTCAGCTCTGTGATTCTAATGCAGTGTCATTCATCTTCAGGAAGAGCTCTGACTCGGCGATGTTGATGGTCAAGGAGCTGGAGGCGTCAACACCACTCGATACGATCATTTCCTATCCCGTTGAGAACTTTGGGGGTAAGTACAGCACTGGACAAGGACGCCTTTACAACCTCGGAAGCTACGTGTACGCTCGAACTGACTCCTTGCTATTCTGGCTTGTTCCTTATCCCACCAGACGTATCTGGGAGGTTGGGAGGATATTTCCGGAGAACCTGTACATGACCATCGAGCCGGGTCGACAGACGAACTCGCCCTGCTTCGCCGGAGATTTTTCGATGGTGCTGTTTACTGTTAACAAGGGACCTGGATGGCAGGGATATGGTTCTGACATGGACCTCGACCGCACCGATGTTGTCGCGTACGATCTCAAATCGGACTCGAGTCACATACTACAATCTATCGTCGGCATCTGCAGCTCTCCTCAGTTGCTTCATAGAGACGGACGGCTGTTCTGTATTTGCAGCAATTCACTCGACAGCCTCAGCGTCTGTATCGTGGATGACTCTATCCCCCGACCGCTGCTTTCGATTGAGTATCCGGTGTCATTCGCCTCATACGAACTGTATCAGGACTCGGTAGTAATAAGAACAGCCAACTGCTGCGACGAAAGCTACGGCATCCAGACTCACGCATTGATGCGATGAGCCCCAACCCACTACCCTCCCAGCGGCCGGGCGAACTGACCGAGGCTCTGAGCGACGGAAGTTGAACCGCTCCCACATTACTGTACTTTCAGGACAAACAAAAGAAGCAGCGCTCTGTGCGCTGCCTCTTCGAGCTACTGATCTGAAAGATCAGATAGTATTCGCCGAGCTATAGCTCTTCGTAAGTAATCGTATAATGGCCGCTGACCGGCGCGCCACCGATCTCCGTGTAGTGGCTTTCGATCCTTACATTGTAGATCGTACTGGCATCTTTGATCGCCGACAGGGCGTTGAGGGAGAGGTCGGAAAATGGTGGGATTTGACAATTATAGGAACTTCTGGGCGAATTGATAGTTGTGGAAAGGAGTATTGGATACCGTTTTGGCCGACAATCAAGATCAGAAAGCCCCATTTGCTCTCAAATGTGCTAGTCGCCCTTGACATTCGATCCTATTTTGCCTATTCAGGAGTTTCGGAGGCGCACGGCCAGAAGTGATTAACACTATACTTTTGAATGATATAATAGAATAACTAGATAAGGAATGTACGATGCGGAAGCTGTTAATCGTCATGGCGGTCGGACTGGTTCTTGCCAGTGTCTCGCTCGCCGCAACATTCACGGGCCAGGTAACTGACCACGAAGGTCGGCCGCTGCCGGGGGCGACAATTCACCTGGCGAGCGGAACCGTCCTCATGACGGATACCGATGGCCGTTTTGAGGTGGAAGCAGGGGAAAGCTTTGGCCTAACCCACGTGGGGTACAAGACTGTGTCCAGTATCACCGCCAGCGAAGGAGCTGGCCTGGTGGTGCGCATGGAGCGATCTATGTCCATGCTGGACAACGTTGTAGTAACAGGCAATCGGTACGAAAAGGCAGCCTACAAGGTCTCCCAACCGATTACTGCTACAACCGGGGAGCAGATCGCCCGGAAGGGGCATACGATTGTCTCTGATGTGATCCGCGAATTCCCCGGAATCGACATGAATGACGCCGGTCCGTTCCGCGCCCGCCCTGTTATACGGGGCCTGTTCGGTACCCGGATCCTGGTTCTGGTCGATGGTGAGCGGCTAAATGATCAACGCGATATCAGCTCTTTTGCCGGGGTATCGATGTCCTTGGTGGATGCCAATGAAATCGATCGAGTTGAGGTGGTTAATGGCCCGTCATCGGTGCTCTATGGTTCCGATGCCATGGGTGGCGTGATCAATATCCTTACCAAGCGCAGCGAATTCAATAGTGAACTCACGCCGTGGGCGCGCTATTCCAGCCGCTACTCCAGCGCTGACAAGCAGCACTCCAATCGGATCGATGTCGGTCTCAACGGTGAGCGGTATACGGTGTCATTCGGCGCCCTGTATCGTGAAGCTGATGATTCGTTTGCCGGTGGCGACGGCTGGAACACATCGGGTGATTTCCCGCAGTTCAATCCTGAGTTCTACGACGCCCTCAATGAGAGTACGGGACGTAACTTCTCTAACGATCGGCTCGCAAATACGGGCGCGAGAGTGAATAACTACGACGCCAAGTTCGCTTACAAATTGAGCAACAAGTATCGCCTCGATTTCGACTTTGGTGCCTTCCGGGGCAGCGACATCGGTTATCCGGGCGTACCGAACGACTCGACACCGTTCTGGTTCTTCTATCCCAATCACGACCGCGACAACTTCTCGGTTACTCTAACCGGTAGAGGCCTCTCTGACAAGTTGCAGAAGCTGGTCGCAAAGGCGTATTACCAGAAGATCTCGAAAGACTTCCTGACTGACTTCCTGGGACAGATAGTGATTCCGGCCGGTCCGGGTATGACCATTACCCCTATGGACAACCTGAACCACACCGAAGTCAAAAAGTACGGTCTGACTTTTCAGGAGTTGTATGCCGCCAGCGCGACCAGTCGCATGACCTTCGGGTTCGACTACCTTCGCGAAGAGATCGATGGTGCCGGTACCTCAAGGACTTTGATGGAGGGCTTCGGACCATTCCCGTTCATCGATGAAGAAACTCGATCCTCGGTGCCGAAAAACAACTGGAACGAGTTTGGTGCTTATATCTCGGGCGAGATGGATCTCGATCCGCTGCAGCTGACCCTGGGGTTGCGCCTGGATAATTTCTGGATCAACACCGAAAAGACCGAAACCTATACTAATGAAGAAACCGATGAGATTCTGCCGGTAGTGGATGAGAACTTCACCGCCCTCAACGGATCGTTTGGTGTTGTCTATGGTATCGGCGAAGGGGTCAACCTGGTTGGAAATCTCGGTACCGCTTATCGGGTTCCGAACGTTGTAGAGCGTTTCTACTGGGGTTCAGCTTCCAGCCGCGAGACCCGACCCAACGAAGATATCAAGCCGGAGCGCTCGATGTCATTCGATTATGGTGTCAAGGCTGTTCACGATCGAGCCAACTACTCGCTGATGGGTTTCTACTCCGACTATAGCGACTTCTCGCAACTGGTGAACTATGACTCTGCCGCCAACGGTCATGGTGGCTTTGATGACTTGTGGCGATATGAGAATATCGAAGATGTCACTATCTACGGTTTCGAGGCGATGATTGAGGGCGAGCTCGAGAGTGGCCTCTATGGCAGCCTGGCCTTCACTTACCAGCACGGTGACAACAAGACCGAAGACCAGCCGCTGTTTGTCGCCCCGATCAAGACTTCCACCACCGTTGGTTACCGACAGAATAAGCACGGCCTGTTTGGCGAAGTGACCCTGCGCGTGGTCGGCGACCAAGACCGGGTGCCTGACGTGACCTATCTTGATGATGTCGCTACCAAGGGATTTACGGCTGTTAACGTCCTATCCGGCGTAGCTGTATACGACCAGGTGCGGTTGAGTCTCGGCGTAAGGAATCTGCTGGACGAAGCGTTTGCAGAACCGTTCAATGCTCGCAATCCGGACAACCCGGTAATCGAGCCTGGACGCAGCTTCATAGTAGCCCTGACCGCCTCGCTGTAAGCCCTGACGGACTGACCGAACTCTGATGTTTTTGAAGGCGCATCGCCAATCACAGTGATGCGCCTTTCGTATGTTGGGGCGGGGAAACCGGCCGGTCGGTGGAGGAACATCAAGAACTCCCACCGCTCGCTGCCCACCCCCCCAGTCCCGCGAGCTATAGCGTTACCTCATCAATAGTTAACGTAAAAAGGCGCGGCCAGGTCACTTCTATTTTGCCTGGTGAGCAAAACTGTCTTCGTTTCGCTGACGGCTCAATTTCATCAATGTGCCCTTGAGTTTGAGCGGACATTGAATCTGGTAGCCGGAAGGAGTCCTAATTTGAGCCCAATTCTTTTGGCTGGCACAATTATAGTGAACGCCGCCCTTGTCTGTTATTCTGTTGGAGTTATCTCTGAACAACGTAGCCGCGTCGTGTCGCGCCGAGTCATTGCCTTTCTCACAGTAGGCGTGATTTTTGACATCGTCGCTACGACCTGCATGATACTGGGTTCAACCAATTCACCCTTTTCGCCGCACGGAATTCTCGGCTACTCATCGCTGACGGCCATGCTAATCGACGTCACCTTAGCCTGGAGACACCGCCTGAAACACGGCGAAGCCACAGTCGGCCAGGGACTTCACAGATATTCCTTGATTGCCTATCTCTGGTGGGTGGCGGCCTACATTGCGGGCGCAGTTCTGGTCGCAATGCGCTAGATAGCCATTCCGGGCGGTTCCCAGAGCCTCGTCGGGGGGCGGTCTCCCCTACCAGAGGGCTCTAGTGGCTATTGGAGTTGATGGAGTCCTGAAGCCAGGGGTCGTTGATCGGAATCAGTGGCTGGGAGGCTACACGTCGCCAGAACAGCCAGATGAACAAGCCGCCCAAACCAAGCATCGGGGCCAACTCGATCCAACCGACACTCTCAAAACTGGCCTGATAGCTCGGGTAGATCAACCAATACAGGTCGAGCCAGTGCATCAGGAGAATCCAGATCGCAGCTGAGCCAAGAAGAACGATTTTGCGCTTGGCGTTCCGGAAGATCAAGAGAACAAACGGCAAGGCAAAATGGCCGTACAGCAGAGTCAGACTGATCGGTTTCCAGCCCCCCTCCCAGCGTGACAGGAACCAGAAGGTCTCTTCCGGAATATTGCCATACCAGATCAGGAAGTACTGCGAGAAACCGATGTAGGCCCAGAAGATGATAAAGGCGAACATCAGCTTGCCGAGGTCATGATGATGCTCGACAGTCACTTCGCCCACAAGAACGCCGCCTCGACGCAAGAACCAGCAGATCAGTGCGATGAAGCTGACACCTCCCAAAAACAGACCTCCGAAGAAATAAACGCCATATATCGTTGAGTACCAGTGGGGCTGCAGTGACATCAACCAGTCAAATGAGGCAAACGTTACGGTCATGGCGAACAGCAGCATTCCGATCGCTGACCACTTTCGTAGCGGCGCGATTTGGTCGGTGTTAGGGTCACGATCCTGGCCTAGCGAATGTCTCTTCAACATCAAGGCGACCAACGACCACAAGCCAAAATAGAGGACTGTGCGGGCCAGGAAGAAACTCGTGTTAAGATAGCCCGCTTTGCCCTGCAAGAGATGGTCAGTCGCGACAGCATCCTCGTGGGACCAGTGATAAAGATCATGGATACCCAACGCCACCGGAATGAAGGCTATTGCCATCCAGGGCAGCTGCAACGCCAGATTCTCGGAGATTCGCCGCAGAACCACGCTCCAGCGCGACGCCGACAGAACGTGCAACATCGTGAAGAACAGTCCGCCCAGGGCCAGCGACAGCCAGAAAACGAAGGCCGTCAAATAGGCATGATGGAAACGCGCGGCATCGACAAACCAGCCAGCACCACTGCCGGCAAGGCCGAGGAGTCCGATTATCAAAGCGACTGTGCCGGTACGTCCCTTGTCGGTCAGCCGATATGTGCTCGCATCAAATTTCATTGGCTGGACGCCCCCTGCTGCTGAAGACGGGATTCGGGCGTACTGTTGGGCACTACCGGCTGACTTGCCTGGAGCGCTCTCAGATGAGCCGTGATCGCCCAACGATCGTGAGCTGGAATCAGGTATTTGTAGGGTGGCATGTTGCCCAAGCCATTGGTGATAACGTGATAGAAATAGCCGTCGGTGGAATCCCTCAGGCGCTCTTCATGAAAACTTGGCGGCACAATCATCTTCTTCTCAACCATAATCGACTTCGCGTCACCAAGAATACCGTGACAGGGCACGCAAAATATCCCAAAACGCTCCTCTCCCCGGTGAAGCAAACCAGCTTCCCCAGCGACAGGATTGACTGCCATGTAACTTCCATCATCGTTTAGACCCAGATAGTAACCAGCCGAGTCTTCCCTGAGCCATCCGCGAGCGACAGTGCCTTCAACTGGTTGCCGCATGGCTAGACCGTCGGCATAGAAGCGACTCTCGGATTGCTGCTTGACTTTCTCCTGCTCATCCATGTTCTGAACCAAGTGGATCGGTGGCTTCTCCGAGACATTATGCCCCGTGCAGCCAATTAGAAGCATCAGCCCCAGCGGTATTATAATGAATATAGCTTTCATTCGCCTCTCACCACTTCGACGCCCCGCCCGCCGATTGATTCCAGGAAAGTACAGACCATGTCGGCATCGAATCTCGGGTCTTCTGACTCAACCGACACAAAGAAAGCGTCATCAGAAAAGCGCGCAAAGCTCTTTGAATAGAAATTACCGTGAAACCACTGGGGCAATCGATTTAGGACCAGCATTCCGATCACTGCTCCCAGCGCTGCACCAAGAATAGCCAGGCCGAAAGTTACGATGATGAAGGCCTGGAACGAAAACAGCGGCTTGCCGGAAATTATCAGTGGATAATCGACCGCGCTGGTCCACCACTGCAGCCACATAGCAAACAGACCTCCGCTCAGGCCACAGATACCGGCGATGTAACCAACGGGAGAACGTTTCAATCCCATGGCCCCGTCCATACCGTGAATCGGGAAGGGCGAATGGCAATCAAATTTCTCGAAGCCCGCTTCGCGAACTTTTGCGGCTGCTTTCAGTAGCTCGGCTGCGGAGCCAAACTCGGCCATAACGCCGTAGATTCTTTCCTTTGTTGCCGTAGCCATCAGTGATCACCTCCGTGATGCGGATCAGCTTCAGGCAAGACGCCCTTGACCTCCGAAATCGCAATCATGGGGACGTACTTCGCGAATAGCAGGAAGAGCGTGAAGAACAGACCAAAGGAGCCCACAAACGTGGCCACATCCCAAATCGTAGGCGAATAATAATCCCAGCTGGACGGCAGATAGTCACTGGCCAGCGAGACCACAATCACAAACCGTTCGAACCACATGCCGACATTGATGAGGATCGAAGCGATAAACATCACAGGGATTGCTCGGCGCCACCGCCGGAACCAGAACAACTGTGGCACCAGCACGTTGCAGCTCACCATTGTCCAGTAGGCCCAGGCGTACGGTCCGAAGGCGCGATTGATAAACGCGAATGACTCGTAGATGCTGCCGGAGTACCAGGCGATGAAGAACTCGCAAGAATAGGCGTAGCCGACCATCATGCCCGTCACCAACATGATTTTGTTAATCTTCTCCAGATGGTTGAGCGTGATGAAGTTTTCCAGCTTGAATAGCTTGCGGGTGATAACCGCCAGCGTCATGACCATCGCAAAGCCGGAGAAGATGGCGCCCGCAACAAAATAGGGCGGGAAAATCGTCGTGTGCCAGCCGGGAACGATTGAAGTGGCAAAGTCCGTGGATACTACAGAATGAACCGACAGAACCAACGGCGTGGAAATTCCCGCCAGGATAAGATAGGCTAGCTCATAGTGCTTCCACTGCCGATTACCGCCCCGCCAGCCAAAACTCAGAACGCCCAGCACAAAGCGACGGACCTTGGTGACGGCTCGATCTCGCATCGTGGCCAGATCCGGAATCAGGCCAACGAACCAGAACAGCAATGAACAGGTGAAGTAGATCGACACGGCGAAAACATCCCACAATAGTGGCGAACGAAAGTTCGGCCACATAGCCATCTGGTTGGGCAGAGGGAATATCCACTGCACAACCCAAACGCGGCCGACATGGATGCCGGGAAAAACGAGGGCACATATTACGGCGAAAAGCGTCATCGATTCTGCGAAACGGTTGATCGACGTCCGCCACCTCTGACGGAACAGAAACAGCACCGCCGAAATCAAGGTACCAGCATGACCGATACCGACCCAAAAGACGAAATTGACAATCGCCCAGCCCCAGGAGACGGGAACATTGAGTCCCCAGATGCCGATGCCTTCATAGAACAGATAGCCAATCGAACCGAGCAATACCAGAGCCAGCGAGCTTGCCGCGCCAAAAGCCAACAGCCAAACCTTGGTCGTCTCGCGCTCGGCGATTTCGCTGATCTTCTTCGTGATCGAACCAAAGGTCTGATTGCCGGTGATTAGCGGCTCAGAACCGGGGATCAATTTTGTTTTTTCTGCCACACTCATCTGTTTATCAGCCCTTGTGGCCGGAATCCTCAGTTTTCTGCTTCGTAGCCAAGGCCGGATTGGGGTTCCGCAGCTTGGCCAGATATGTAGTACGCGGTCTCGTATTCAGCTCTTCCAGGACGCGGTACTTGCGATCGTTTTTGCGCAGCTGCGACACCCGACTGTCAGGGTCATTGATATTGCCGAACACGATTGCTCCCGCCGGACAAGCGGCCTCGCAGGCGGTTTTGATCTCGCCATCGATGACGACGCGACCTTCGCGCTTGGCGATGGCCTTGGCCGCCACCAGACGCTGAATACAGTAAGAGCACTTCTCCATCACGCCGCGCGAACGGACAGTGACTTCCGGATTCTGCGCCATCTGAACCGTCTCGGTCAAATCTTTGGTGTAGTTGAAGAAATTGAAGCGGCGGACCTTGTACGGACAGTTATTGGAACAGTACCGCGTCCCTATGCAGCGGTTGTAAACCATCACGTTGAGGCCTTCCTCATCGTGACTGGTCGCCGCCACCGGACAGACCTGCTCACACGGTGCCATCTCGCAGTGCTGGCAGTTCATCGGCTGAACAGCCACCTCGGGATTGGAAATATCTCCGGCATAGTACCGGTCGATGCGCATCCAATGCATCTCGCGGCCATTGCGCACTTCTTCCTTGCCAATAACCGGGATATTGTTCTCGGCCTGACAGCCGACCACACAGCCGTTGCAGCCTGTGCAGGCGTTGAGGTCGATCGTCATCCCCCACTGGTACCCTTCATCATACTTGTGCTCATCCCAGAGCGATACGGCCGGCGGGTGCTCAATCTCTTCCGGGAAGAACTCCGCCTTTTCTTTGTATCCGGCGAGAGTGTTTTCGCGGATGATCGGACGGCCTTCCATCGATCCATGATCCTGGGTGCAGGCCAATTCCTGTTTGCGCCCAGTCTTCGTGATCGTAACGCCGGTGGCAAACCACATATTTTCTGACGTGCGCAGCGGATAAGCATTCACGCCCACACCGTTGCCGACGCGCCCGGCGGCTGTGCGGCCATAACCGAGGGCAACTGAAATCGAGTTGTCGGCCTGGCCGAGGGAAATCCACACCGGAATCTCAATACTGCGACCGTTGACTTCGAGCTTGACGACGTCTTCGTTCTCAAGGCCGTGTTCTTCGGCAAGTTTAGGAGATATTAACGCAGCGTTGCCCCAGGCCAGTTTGGTGACTGGATCAGGTAGTTCCTGCAGCCAGCCGTTGTTGGCAAAGCGACCGTCGAATGAAGCCCCCGTGGTGAAGATGATCCTCAAACCCTCGCCGTCTGGTAATTCAATACCTCTCTCAATGACCCTCGGAGTTATGTTGGGCAGAGCACTTGCTTCAAGGACTCCGTCGTGAAGAAGCCGCCTCCAGCCGGATTCAAAGCCATTACCGCTCAACATCGGTCGGAGTGTTTCTCGAACGACATCGTATGACTTTGCCTCTTCTCCGGTCGTCACCAGCGAGAAGACCGAGGCATCGTCATGGCCGTCGTGAAGCGGGCTGATCATCGGTTGAATGACGCTTACCGTACCGTCAGCCGCCCTGGCATCCCCCCAACTTTCCAGGTAGTGCGCCCTGTTGATATGCCACGTGGAGGCTGATGTCGTCTCATTGACGTGGCTGGATAGCTGAATGACATTCGAAACCTTTTCTGCCCCGGCGAGAAAATAAAAATCGGCGGGCGAGTCGTTTATTGGATTGCCGCCAAGCATTAACAGGGTCTCTACATTGCCGCCCTGCATGCTGGCGATTAGATCACCTAAGGCAGCAGTATCCGGACGCACGGCGTCGGGCAGGTCGACAAAGCGCATCGTAATACCAGTGTTGCCCGATTGTTGATTAATGCTCACGAATGCGGCATGCATTTCTGACGAGAGGTTGCGACCGCCGAGGCAAAGTGAACGAGACTTGGGGCCAACCAGATCGGCAGATAGCGCATCTTCAAAGACATCAGATGACTGAAAACCCTTAGCCCTGTTCAGAACAGATACCATTAGTGCCGATATCGCGTCATAAGCCTGAAGTGGCCTCCGGTGGTCGGCCATCATGCCCGTGACAGTCATCGACGGCTCGACCACATAAAGACGATTCATCTCATCCGATTGCGACATCACTCGACGGGCCTTTGAAAAACCGCGTGTAGCTGAGATCGACTCACTCTCGGTCCCAAGGAAGTCACAGTCAAGCGAGAGGATTACTTTCGCCTTGCTGAAGTCATACAGCGGCTGCAAAACCTGCCCGGTCGCCATCTCGACACCTCTATAGATGTTCTCATCTGAGATAGGCTCCCAGGCGATCCATTTCGCTTTCGGGAAGGTATCATGGAACTGACGCTTCAAACGAGCCAGAGTCGGCGAATTGAAAGTCTCTGAGAGAACCGCCAGGCCTTCGCCGCCGGTCTCTTTGTACTTTGCATATTGGGCTTGCCACCAAACGACAAAATCGTCCCAGGAGGATTCTTTGCCACTCTTGAGCACGGTCTTGGAGCGATCCGGATCGTACAGATCCAATAGTGACGCCTGTACAATCGGATTAACCGCGCCACCGGACGACGGGTGCAGCTCATTCCCCTCTATGAAAGTTGGGCGGCCGTTGTGAGTTGTCACCACCACCCCGTAGGCTGACAGACCGAACGGCATCGTGGTAGCATATTTCAACGGTACGCCGGGATCGATCTCTTCCGGGCGGGTAACATAAGGGACGATCTTCTCGACCGGCCGACGGCACCCGGTAAGACCGGCCAGGGCCAACGAGGCACCCATGGTCGTCAGGAATGATCGCCGCGACCAACTATTATCGCCAGCCAGCTCCGCAGTTCCTTTCGGGAATTCATCATGCAGGAACGCCTTGAACTTGTCGGTCTTCGCCAAGTGCTCAAGTGATCGCCAGTATGCTTTGCCCTTTAGTTCCATAGCCAATTCTATCGGTGACACCCCGAACAGAAGATCGGGGGATTGAGTTTCTTGCTTTCTTTCCATTCGGCCAGCCATTGCACGTGGTTGGCCGGACGCTGCCAGTTCATATTGGTCACTTCTTCCACCGGGCGCAGATACTGGTCCGGATTCTTGTGACATTCGAGACACCAGCCCATGCTGAGCGGCTCGCTGAGCATGACCACTTCCATCTTGGATAGGTCGCCGTGGCAACTGATACAACCTACCCCGGCACTGATATGAGGAGCATGCGTAAAATAGGCATAGTCCGGGAGGTTGTGTACTCGGATCCACTCCATCGGCTCGCCAGTCATGAAACTGGAACGAATCAAGGCCAATGAATCACTATCGGTATTGACCAACAAATGACAATTCATGCAGGAACGCGTAGGGGGGACATTGGCGTGAGCCTGACTCTCGACCGAGGTATGGCAGTACCGGCAGTCCATGCCCAGATCTCCAACATGCACCTTGTGGCTGTACGGTACGGGTTGAATCGGGCGATAGCCAACATCGGTGTAGTTCGGGGAGAAGAAGTAATTGATCCCACCCACGGCGACAATCAACCCAACCACAGCCCCAATGACCACGATGATAGGTATGCTATTACTCCATTTGGGAAAAATCTGAGCCAAGGCCTACCTGCTTCTCCGTCTTGTCTGTTCCCAAAGGCACATCCCGATAGTACCGACATCGGGAAATGGACCAAATGGTTCCATCAATACACTACTTACCCAGCACCAAGTCAAGTATGTAATTTACTCGGCACCGTGTCAACCAGAATCAAAATCTTCATTTGCCGCCGGCCGTCCGCGGCATTCGTTATCTGCCCGTACTATCAGGAGATGAACTGCCGGTGTTCTCCACGCTCTTATGGCAGCAATCCATCGTTGTTTGCCCGCTCTCGGTCGTTTGTTCTTTGGGGCTGATGTACGGTATTCCCAGCGACATCCCTCTCAATATGAACAATACTGCCAGCATCACGCCTGCAATAGGTACTACACGCCTCAATTTGCTCCTGAAACCATCCCCCAGAAGCCGCCCGGCGATTGAAATTGCCAGCATTACCGGAAGGGTCCCCAGTCCGAACATGATCATAAACAGACTACCGGCAATCGCGCCCCCGGTGGTGATTGCCCCGGCCAGAGCGACGTAGACCAGGCCGCAGGGCAAGAAACCGTTGAGCAGGCCAATCGCCAGGAGCGAACGGGCCGAGTTTTCGCCCATTAGACGGTTCCAGGCCTTTGAGATCAAGACCGTGAGCCGGGCATGAATCCTGGTTCCAGTGATCAGCGCCCCAAACCGGCTAGGCAGAAGGATCGCCAGCAATAACAAAACTCCGAGCCCGATTGACACACCCTGCTGATAGCCGGCGACATGCACTGTGCGGCCAACCATTCCGGCCGCCAGACCGATCACGCCGTACGTCACACTGCGGCCCAGATTGTACAGCACCAGCCCGAATATCTGTTTGGGGCGGGATCCGGCAGCGGGTGATATGGCTATCGCAATTGGCCCACACATGCCGATACAGTGCAGCGAGCCAGCCAAGCCGATCAGAAATGCTGTCCAGAGCTCCATCTATGATGTCCTATGGAATTACGATCCTGGTCTCATCTATATATTGAGTAGAATCGAGGCTCCAGTCAACCTCCATATTCCACTGCCCGCGAGCCATTCCTTCGGTTGATACAACTTGCTGGCCGTTTTCATCCAGGCTCAGGGACCACTCTCGATCCAGTCTCGCATTGGAAGGCCGCGTCATCCTTATGACTCCGCTCACTTCAGCTGAGTTGGCCGTCTCCAATGACAACAAGATTCTCTCTTCCGCGTACTGATGCGCTATGCTCATGCCGTGGACTAAGTCGTTGCTACGCTGGAGGCGGTCGATCCTTTCCTGATAGTCCAAACCGCGCTCATAGGCGCCTACCTCTGTCAGCTGGAAATCCTGCAAAGAGGCATACAACACCAGCGACAGGATGAAGAGCACAAAACTCACGTAGATGGCGGCTGCCCCTATCCCCCACTTCGATTTCCGAGGCTCTTCGCTCATTGACGGCCTCCAACTCCTGGTCCCATGAAAGAGGTGGCAATGACCTCGATTAGTTCACCGTTGCTCGTCACCTCGATCGAAATAGGCGTCGCCTGCCCGACAATCTTCTCAGCGGGCAGATCGACAAAGAACGAGGCCTCAGTGATTCCTTCGGGGGCGAGCTCGATTTCTCCCTGCACCAGGGTGATAATGCCCCCCTCGGGAGAGACCAGGCGCATTTGCAGCGGCATCTGCTCGTATGTCCGGTTGACAAACTTGACCGTGTACAGATTACGAATCGTGCCATGGTCGCTCTCATAGAACATTGTTCCAGGAGCTCGCAAGAGCGTGGTTTCAACATTGGTCCGGGTTACCATTAGTGAAATGAACACAGCTGAAAGCAGGGTCGCTGCTACGGTATAGAGAATCACCCGGCCGGTAAAACGAGATTTCTTGTGACCCAGGATGCGCTCCTCGGAAGTATAACGAATCAGTCCCTCGGGCAACTTGACTCGCCGCATCATGTCGTTGCAGGCATCAATGCAGGCCGTGCAGTTGATACACTCCAGCTGGGTGCCATTGCGTATGTCGATCCCTGTGGGACAGACTCTCACGCAAGCATTGCAGTCGACACAATCACCTTTGTCAGTTCGCGCTCCGTCGCGATCGAGTTTGGCTCGCGGCTCCCCCCGTACATGATCATAGGCAACGATTATCGAGTTGGAATCGACCAGGACGCCCTGAAGTCGGCCGTAGGGACAGACAATAGTGCAGGCCTGCTCCCGAAACCAGCCGAAGACAAAATGGATGGCCGACGCCAGAATGAGCGTCGCGAAGAGTCCCGACAGGTGAGCGAAGATTGGATCTATAATGATCTGCTTCAGGTCGTCAATACCAATGATGTAAGCCAGTATGAAATTTGCGATCACAAACGAGAGGCCGAAGAAGATCGCATGCTTCAGCAACCGCTTGGCTGTTCTGACTAAGGTCCAGGGACCCTCGCGCGTCTTTCGCTGCCGCGTCGGCGAGCCATCTATCAGGTACTCGATACGACGGAAAACCATCTCCATAAATACGGTCTGCGGGCAAATCCAACCGCAGAAGAGGCGCCCCAGGACGGCCGTGAAGAGAACCACGAATACGGCCGTGGTGATGACGGCCAGAACAACCATGTGAAGATCATTGGGCCGAAAGACGAGTCCGAAGATAACGAAATGTCGCTCGAGGATATCAAGCAGGATCAGCGGCTGGCCGTTGACTTTCAGGAACGGGGCAACGAAGAAGAAGGCCAGAAGCGCGGCTGCCACTACTGCCCGAGCTCGAAATAGCTTTCCGGACGGCTTATGGGGATAGACCCACAGACGTTTTCCAGTCTGATCGGCCGTGGCTATATGATCGCGGAATGACTCAGGATCTTCGGTAGCGTTGTTTTTCATCAAGGCGACCTCAGTAATCGATCAGGTCTCCCTGAGGAGAACGCGCTCCGGGCGGGTTGGACCCGCGCAGAGTCAGGACATGACTCGCGACGTTGATAATCTCTTCTTCACTGAGCTGACCCAGCCAGGGAACCATACCCTTGGACGGATAGCCATACTTGACGCTCTTGACCGCGTCCGCAATAGTCGCCCCATGAAGCCAGTAATCATCGGTCAAATTGGGTCCGACGCCGCCCTCACCAAGTAGACCATGGCACTGGGAGCAAATCGTCTTGAAGACCTTCGCGCCTCCCGCGAGAGCTGCTGGATCGGTGACGGCCAGATAGCTTGTCGTGTCAGTATCGCGCGTGAGAAAGACACGTACCAGGCGTGGACCGGCCAGCAAGGTCTGGCGGGGCGTGATGTCGCGCCCCAAAATGGCCATCGGTGAGCGGTATTCCGGCAGAATCCCTAGCAATTTCGTATCTGCGTCAGATTGGCGCATGAAGTTGGGATCCATCTCCAGGCGATATTCGTCCTCCTGCAAATAGCCAACCCGATTCACGTGATAGAAAGCCATGTACAGCAGTGAGAAGACGATCGACAGGGCGAACATGTATAGCCACCAGCGCGGCAGCGAATTGTCCAGCTCCTGAATTCCATCGTACTCGTGATCCAGCAGTTCATCTTCATGCTTGGCCATCATAGTTCTCCATGCTGGGACAATCGTCCAAGGGCATACGACTGGCCGCCTCAACCTCGGCCGGTGTCAATCGCATAGCGGCATAAACCACAGCCAGAAACGCTACAAGAAATATGAACAGTGTCACAACCGGATAGGCCGCGACACCTTCTATAGACTGCAGGACTTCTTTGATCATCTCTTATCTCGCTCCTGGCTCACTTGTTTTCAGTCTTGATATCGGTGCCGAGTCGCTGCAGATAAGCGATAAGGGCTACCAGCTGTGAGTTGGGATCAGCTTCAATTTTGGCTTCGCCCAGCAGGGCGGCAATCTCGGCGGCCTGGCTCTGCAGGTCGGCCTTGGCCTGCTGGTCATAGCCCTCCGGATAAGGCACTCCCAGAGTATGCATCACCCTGATCTTAGCAGCCGTGCCATCCGCGTTTACCTGGCTGGTAGCCAGCCACGGGTATCTCGGCATGATCGATCCCGGCGACATTGTGGTCGGCTCGATCATATGGTTCCAGTGCCAGGCATCTGGGTACTTCCCGCCAACCCGGTGCAGGTCGGGTCCGGTTCGTTTCGAGCCCCACTGAAAGGGATGGTCATACACGAACTCACCTGACTTGGAATACTCTCCATACCGCTCAGTTTCGGAACGGAAGGGGCGCACCATTTGCGAATGGCAAGCGTAGCAGCCTTCTGAGACATAGATGTCGCGACCTTCAAGCTCCAAAGGTGTGTACGGCTTGACGCTCGCGATTGAAGGAATATTCGATTCGATCAAGAAGGTCGGCACGATCTCCACGGCACCGCCGATAGCCACCGCCACCAAGGCCAGCGTCATGAACAGAACCGGTTTGCGCTCCAGAACACGGTGCTTGTAGGGATCCTTGCCAGTGTGGATTTGTTTCTCCAGAGGCGGAGCCTCGGCCGCCTCCTGCGCTATCAACTGACCGGCCCCCATGGTCTTGGCAAGATTGTATAGACCGATGGTCACGCCGGTGAAATACAGTGTCCCGCCACAGGCGCGAAGGATATACATCGGGACAATTTGGGTAACAGTCTCAAGGAAGTTGGGATACAATAGGAAGCCTTCAGGAGTAAACTGCTTCCACATCAACGATTGTGTAATCCCGGCGAAGTACATCGGCAGGACCCAGACAATGATTCCAAGGAAGCCGATCCAAAAATGGAATTCGGCCAGTTTTTTGGAATACAAGTTGGTGGCGTATATCTTTGGAATGAGCCAGTAGAGCACGCCAAAAATCATGAAGCCATTCCAGCCCAGCGTGCCGACATGCACATGAGCGATGGTCCAGTCAGTGTAGTGGGATAGAGCATTCACCGACTTGATTGCCAGCATCGGCCCCTCAAACGTCGCCATGCCGTAGGCCGTCACCGCCACCACCAGGAATTTCAAGACCGGATCGTCCCGCACCTTGTCCCAGGCCCCCCTCAAGGTGAGAAGACCATTGAGCATGCCGCCCCACGAAGGAGCGAGCAGCATGAGTGAAAAGACCATTCCAAGCGATTGGGCCCAATCCGGAAGAGCTGTATAAAGAAGATGATGCGGTCCGGCCCAAATGTAGATGAAGATCAGCGACCAAAAATGCACGATCGACAGGCGATAAGAAAAAACGGGGCGATTGGCCGCCTTGGGCAGATAGTAATACATCAGGCCGAGGAAAGGTGTGGTCAGGAAGAAAGCCACCGCGTTGTGCCCATACCACCATTGCACCAGCGCATCCTGCACGCCTGCGTACACCGGGTAGCTCTTCATGAACGACACTGGCAGTTCCAGCGAGTTTACGATATGAAGCAAGGCGACGGCCACAAAGGTGGCGACATAGAACCAGATCGCGACATACATGTGCCGTTCACGACGCTTGAGGATCGTTCCAAACATGTTCCAGCCAAAAACAACCCAGACAATAGCGATAGCAATATCGAGCGGCCATTCCAGTTCGGCATATTCCTTACCAGTAGTGAAGCCACTCAGCAGGGTGACAGCGGCCCCCGTGATGATCAGCTGCCAGCCCCAGAAATTTATTTGGCTCAACAAGTCTGAGAACATCCGAGCCTTACACAAACGTTGCAGCGAATGATAAACGCCCATAAAAATAGCGTTGCCCACAAACGCGAAAATCACCGCGTTGGTGTGCAACGGTCGCATTCGTCCGAAAGTTGTCTCGGCAATGCCCAGATTCCACTCCGGCAGAAACAATTGGAAAGCAGCCCATAGGCCAACCAACATCCCCACGGCACCCCACACCATGGTGGCGATACCGAAATTGCGGACAATGACATTATCGTATTCGAATTGTTCAACTGCCATCAGCTCTCACCTCTATCGCGGGAACTCGCGGTTCCATCTGATTCCGATTCAAAAAGCATCCGTATCGGTGGCGTAACCAGATCATCAAACTGACCATCCCGCAAGGCCCCCAGGAAGGCAATCAGGAATCCGACCGCCACCAGAACCGAACACACGACCAGAACGACAATCACTTCCATTTGCGAGCCACTCCTCTTACTCTAGCATAATATCCCGTTGCCAGCGATGCAAACATAACAACTGAGATCGAGCTGGCCGGCATCAGCACTGCGGCCACCAGCGGCGAGAGATCCCCTCGGACCGCAAAACCCAAGCCAACCACATTATATAAGAACGAGAGAACGAAGCTGGCCTTGATCACTCTTACAGCATCTTTCGAGAAACACAACATCGCCGGCAGGAGTTCGAAACTACGACTGTCTACGACGCCGTCAGCGGCCGGTGAAAAACTCGACGAACCTTCAACTATGGTTAATCCGACCCGGGCCGCCTTAAGAGCCCCGGCATCGTTGAGGCCATCGCCGATCATGCCGGTGGCACTCCCGCTTTGGGCGAGATCCGTCAGGCGATGTAGTTTGTCATGCGGTGACTGCTCGAAGTGTAGTTCCGAATCTTCCCCGAACAGTCTTGTCAACTCGGCCCGTTCGCCATCATGGTCCCCGGAAATCAGCATCAGCCGGTATTTCTCTGCCAGTCGACTGAGGACCTCGGGCAGTCCCGAGCGATACTGGTTGGGTATTCGGAAACAGCCCAGCCTATGGCCGTCAATGGACACATGGACTGACGCGGCGGAGTCGCTTGGGACCTCGGTTTCGCCGGTCCAGGTCGCGGAACCGACCCGCACGTTGTGGTCGCAAATTCGGGCAGCCAGGCCCTGACCTAATTTCTCGCGGAACTCGTCGACTGCAACATCTGGCTGAGTACCCAGGTGACACCGCACGGCCACCGACAATGGATGAATCGATTGCCGCACGAGGGCGGACACAAACGACTCGTGTTCCGCCGAGAGTTCGGCGCCGAGCCATTCGGGCTCACCTACGGCAGACTGCGTGATAGTACCGGTCTTGTCAAATACCAGCGTCGTCAAGCTGGCCATTCGCTCCACTACGGCACTGTCTTTCAGAAAGATTCCAGCCTTTCCCAAGATTCTCTGGGCAGCGCCCAATGCAAAGGGAGACGACAGCGCCAGCGCGCAGGGACAGGCTATAATGAGAACTGACGTTGTGGCCGACCAGATCAAGGCCGGATTCGCCCACCACCAGTATAATCCTGTGGCCGCCGCAACGCTGAGCACCGCTGGCGTAAAGTATTGGCTGACCCGGTTCGCCAGAGTACTGACGGCCGTCCTTTCGTCGGCGATGGTCTCCATCTCCTCCCACAATCGGAACAGATAGCTTCGCGATGGTTCGTTGGTGATCTCGATTTCCAGCGTCCCTCCGATTTGCCGTCCCCCGGCAAAGACACGATCGCCCGGAATCACCCGCACCGGATCTGATTCACCGGTCACAAAACTATAGTCGATCTTCGCCTCGCCATCAATGAGCACCGCATCGGCCGGAATGATCTCGCGGCCGCGTACAACTAAGTGGTCGCCAACAGCCGCATCTTCGAGCGGGATAGATCCTTCTCCGGTCGCGTCGCGCCGCATAACCGCCACCGGCAGATAAGCCCGATAATCACGATCGAAAGCAATGGCGAAATAGGTCTTCTTCTGAAAGAGGCGTCCCAACAAAAGAAGGAATACTAACGCACACAACGAATCGAAATATCCGGCCGTGCCCTCCACAAAGATCCCATACGAGGAGCGAACGGTCAGTACGCCCAAGCCAAGCGTTATCGGGACATCCATATTTATCTGACGATGCCGAAGACCCTGCCAGGCCGACCGATAAAAATCTTTGGCGCAGAAGAGAACCACGGGCAGACTCAGAAGAACCTTCAGATAATCAAAGAGACGTCCGCCAAGAAGCTCGCCCACGGTTTCCATGCCGAGATAGTGGGGGAAACTAAGCAGCATCACGTTGCCAAAACAAAGGCCCGCGACCGCAACTTGAGCATACAGGGCTCGCGATGACGGATCGGTCCTATCGGCATCGAGATCGGACAATCTGATTTCCGGCTCATAACCCACTGAGGCAAGAAGCGCCACTAGCTGGCTGACCGGCAGACGACGACTATCGAATAGAATCGACACCCGTCGTCTCTGGAAGTCAACTCGGGATGACCTGACGCCCGGCTCTATCTTGAAGAGATTCTCCAGAAGCCAAATGCATGAAGCGCAGTGAATCTGAGGGATGGCAAACGTCACTCGCCCAGTGTCGGAATCGTCGAAGTCAAGCAGACGATCGCGAATGGAGGACTTATCCAGATAGGCGAACTTGTTTCCCTCGATCGGGAGTCCTGGTTTCAGCCCCGGAGCCTTTTCCAGCGAATAATAGGTAGCGAGACCACCCTGATTCAGCAGCACGTAGACCGTTTGACAGCCAGCACAGCAGAAGTGGAGCTCACCCTCGGAAACCGCATCCCCTACGCAAGGATCACCACAATGGACACAGACCGCTCCCTTCGAAGATGCTCTCCCCTTGCGCAACTGTTCTTCCTTCTTAGTCATGACTCAGGTGCCGCATGGATCGTGAAGTGTTTCGGGCGTGGATTCAGGAGTGGACTCACGCCCACTCTTCGATTTGACAACGAAGGTCTCATAAGTCCATATATGCAGCAACGATTCACTCCTGTCAATCCTAAGATAGTCAAAAGTGCCAATAAGCCATGCCGTCAGCTATCGCCCCAAAGTTACCCCAGGGCCACATCGAGCGTCATCATGACCGCGAATCCGATGATGGCCCCCCAGGTAGCGTGGTGCGAGTGCCCGCCGGTTTGGGACTCTGGGACAAGTTCTTCGACGACGACGAATATCATTGCTCCCGCAGCGAAGGCCAGAGCATATGGCAGAATCGGCCGCGCTATAATGACCAAGGCCGCCCCCAGAACACCAGCCACCGGCTCGACGACGCCCGAGAGTTGGCCATACCAAAAACTCTTGCCTCGTGAGAAACCCTCTCTTCGCAGCGGCATCGAAACGGCCGTGCCTTCCGGGAAATTCTGGATTCCAATCCCAATCGCGAGCGCCACCGCCCCCGCCAGAGTCGCCGAATCAAGTCCCGCCGCCGCCGCGCCAAAAGCCACGCCTACAGCCAGACCTTCAGGAATGTTGTGCAATGTGATTGCCAGCACGAGCAGAGTTGTGCGCTGCCAGCTGGTCTTCGGTCCCTCAGCCTTGTCGGTCGGCATCCCGGGGTGCAAATGTGGGAGCAGACGATCAACCAGCCTCAGAAACGCGGCTCCCATTAAAAACCCGACTGTGGCTGGCATCCAAGCCGGGATACTCCAGTCCTCAGCCATCTCTATTGAGGGAATTAGCAGCGACCAACAGCTGGCCGCAATCATCACGCCCGCCGCGAAACCTAGCATGGCGTCAAGGCTGCTGCGTTTCATGTCCTTCTTGGCAAAGACCAAGGCAGCTCCGGCGGCCGTTAGCGCCCACGTGAAGAGCGTCGCCAACAACGCCTGGACAACAGGATGTAGCTGTGCCAGCCAATCAATCATATCTTACGTCCTTGTTTCGCTATTGTGACGGACTCGATTTCGAGGGGCCGTCAAAAAGTCTCGACGTGAACCTGTCCTGGTTCTCTCCGACTATGCTTGGTGAAGCCATCCCCATCCAGGATCTCCACCATGGCATCAATCATCATCGGGTTGCCACATAAGAAAACGTGCGTGTTGGTTGGGCTCAGTTCAATACCCCAGGCCTTCGTCAGCTCCCCGTCGGTCCAGAGCTTCTGCACGAATCCTTCGCTCCCCTTCCACTCGATTGGTTCCTCGTGGGCATGGCTCAAGACCGGCAGATAGTCGAACTGCGGACTCAGCAGGCTCAGCGCCTTCAGCTCGTCGTGGTAACCCAGATCGTTCGAATGGCACGCTCCATGTATGACTGCAAACCGTCGACTCA
>CAZHDS010000031.1:0-21896 GCA_964531495.1 uncultured Ignavibacteriales bacterium | reverse complement strand
TTCGTACGGCAGCGTGTGAAGAATGTTACGGCCTGGGGTGAGTGGAGGGAATGGGACTTCACAACCAAATTCCCAGCCTACTTTTATGTGCCGGGCCAGTTCAGCTCTATTCAACAGGCAGTCGATTCCGCTTCCAGAGGAGATTTCATCCTGGTCGGTGCAGGCACCTACGAGGAAGCGATCGTTCTCGACGGCAATTCACCATCCATAATATCCGAGCAAGGTCCGGCCGAGACCTTTGTTCTGGCGCTGAACTCAACGACGCCATATGTCATTCAGGTGGCCGAGGGCAGCGGCTTTAGTGGCAGTATAAGTGGATTCACCATAGAGAATGACAAAGGGGGATCATACGGACTGAAGGTGGAGGACGGAAACAGTATTGCCGTTACAAGCTGCATTTTCCGAAACACCCGGTCGGCTGCGTTCATTGAATCAGGCGGGGCCATATTTCGCAATTGTCTCTTCTACTCCAACGGCTCCAGTACCAGCGGCAGCGGGCTCCGCTTCTCAAGTAGTTCAGATGCTGTCATTGATAGCTGTACGTTCCGGGATAACTCCGGCCTTGGCGCTACTTACCTCTGGGGCGTAGAAAACGTAGTCATAAGCAACTCGATTGGATATCGCAATTCGGGTGGATCGAGTGGCGGATCCTTCATCAATGTAACTAACTCCGCGAACGTCCAGATCATTGGCAACACAGCGGCCAACAACTCGTCCAAGAGCCTCGGGGCCGGGATTGCGGTTGTCAATACCGACACCGTCCTCATACGAAATAACATCGTGGCCTTCAGTGATTCCGGCTATGGTATCTCGGCTACCGGATGCGCCGTTCTGACCTGCGACTACAACGATGTGTACAACAACGCCACCGGTGATTATCTCGGCGTGCCCCCCGGGGAGGGTTCGATCTCGGCGAATCCTCTGTTTGTCAACCAGGCATCCTCAGACTTCGATCTGATGGCCGGATCGCCCGGAATCGATGCCGGTCACCCCGACCCAGCCTATTATGATCCCGACGGCACACGAGCCGACATGGGAGCCCTGGCCTCCACCTGTGACGATTCCTCTGACGTAGACTCAGATGGTGTCACTATATGTACCGACAACTGTCCGGAAGTGGCCAACCCGTCTCAGGATGACTCGGATGCGGATGGAATCGGCGACCTTTGTGATAATTGCCCCAATGCAGCGAACATGATTCAAGAAGACGCTGATTCTGACGGACACGGTGATCCCTGCGACAATTGCCCGAGCAACTCCAACCCGGATCAGGCCGATGAAGACAGCGATGGTGTGGGCGATGCCTGTGAAATCTGCTGCACGTTGAAGGGTGACATCGACAGCAGCGGGGAGCCGCCGAACATAGCCGACCTGGTATATATAGTGGCCTTCATGTTTCAGGGCGGACCGGAACCGTCTTGCCCCGGCAACTCGGATGTCAACGGCGATGATAGTGTGGAGCCCGACATTGCAGACCTGATTTACCTGGTCGACTTCATGTTCCAGGACGGACCATCGCTAGCTCCTTGTCCGTAGGGCAATGCAGGATCACGGCCTGACCGCTATATCCTGATCGTTCTTGGCGGACTAGGCTGGATTGTGGCTGGCGCTCTTTCTTGCAAGCATCCTTTCGACGCACTGGTGCAGTTTCTTCGGGTTAATTGGCTTGCTCATGTAGTCAGTCATGCCGGCCGCAAGGCACTTTTCCTGGTCTCCTTCCATGGCATTGGCCGTCATGGCGATTATGGGAGTTCTGTCACCGGACAGACTCTGCAATTCTCGGATCCTGGATGTGGCCTCAAAGCCATTCATGACTGGCATCTGAATGTCCATGAAGATCAGTTCGAAACTACCTGACTCGAACGCCACCACTGCTTCTTGTCCGTTGGCCGCAGTTTCAACTACAAACCCTTCCTTTTCCAGGAGCTTCGTAGCCAGGACCATATTGAAGTTGTTGTCCTCAACGAGTAGGACCTTCTCGCTGGCTGCCGAACTGATTGGCAAGGGAACAGTATCCTTGAGGTTGGCTTGTCGAGCCTCACGATTGGCCTTGTCCGACGACACACCGATGGTATCGATTATCGCATCGTAAAGGATTGACTGTTTCAGAGGCTTGGACACGAACAGCGAGACACCGAGCCTCTCCAGGATGTCATTTGTAAGCGGCTGCCCCGTGGAGCTCAGCAGGATGATCTTCGTTTCATATAGTCGCGGATCAGACCTCATACGCTCGGCGAATTCCAGGCCGTCCATATTGGGCATCAGAAAATCCAACAGTACCAGCGAGTAGGGCGCACCTCTGTCCGAAGCAGAACGCATCGCCTCAAGAGCCTTCTCGCCCGAAGAGACAGCCGTTGGGGACATGTTCCAGCTCTCGGTCAAGGCGATCAGCAGGCTACGGTTGGCCGCATTGTCATCGACTATTAGAACATTCCGGCCGGTAATGTCTACTGGGAAAGGTATCTGTGCAAGTGGCTGAGACTTCGCCAGTGCTACCGGTGTTGTGAAGTGGAAAGTCGTTCCGGGGCCACCGACTCCGGAGTGATTGTTAGGGCTTTCGACCCAAATATCACCGCCCATATTCTCCACTAGCTGCTTCGATATTGTCGTCCCTAGCCCTGTCCCGCCATAGGTTCTGGTCGTGGATCCATCAGCCTGAGTGAAGCTCTCGAAGATCTGTTTCTTCCTGTCCTCTGGAATGCCGATGCCGGTATCGATAATGCTAAAGTGCAGACGGGGTGGCTTGGCATCGCCCTCCAGCTCAACCCGCAGGAGCACCTCGCCCTCCACGGTGAACTTGACTGAGTTGCCGATGAGATTGATCAAGATCTGCCGCAAACGGGTGGGGTCACCTGATAGCCGCTCTGGGACCAAGGGATCAACGAAGCAGACAAGTTCGATCCCCTTTTCCTCTGCCGTGAGTGATAGCGTAGAAACGGCGGCATCGGCAGTATCGCGCAGACCATAGTCAATCTGCTCAAGAATCAGTTGGCCAGACTCTATTTTCGAGAAATCCAGGATATTGTTGATTATAGCCATCAGATTGTCCGCTGACTCGCTGACCATCCCAAGATACTCGCGCTGCTGCCCCTCAAGCTTCGAGTCCAGAACAAGATCGGTCAGCCCGATAATCGCGTTCATCGGTGTACGGATCTCATGGCTCATGTTAGCCAGGAACTCGCTCTTGGACTTGTCTGCCTGCTGCGCGCTCTCCGCCAGAGATTCGGCTCGGATTATGGCTTCCTGCAACTCGATAGTGCGTTCTTCAACTTGATGGGCCAACGACGTTGCATGCTCGGATACCAGATGCTGTTTTTCTCGGTAGTAGTCCACTTTCTGCAGCAACTCTTCGGGACTCACTCGAAGGTCCGCGACAATCTCTTCTAGAACCGTTTCGAGGGCCCGTGTTTCTTCCGGCGTCAGAAGAGACTCCTCGGTAAGAGCTCTGTGTGCCGCTGCAGCGCCGACATAGCCACCCAACTTCGTCTCAATCCGGTTGAATAAGTCTGTGAACTCAAGGACGGTGATTTCCTCCTCGGCGCCAAGCTGAGCTGCGGCCACGCATTCATCGAACAGCTCGAACGCATCGAGGGGCGAAAGGTACTCCTCCAGCACTCTCACTATCATCGCCTTCTTTTCCGCCAGATTGACCGTAGGATGCGCCGCATTGTCGATCTTCTTCGGGCCGGCATCGCGATCGAATACGCCGACGAAACTCTGGGCACACTTCCTTCCTCTGTCACCAGTGGCGAAGTATAGCGAGCCTACCACGAAGAGGCCTATGTTGGCCACAGATGTCCAGAAAACGCCATGAGTAAGGGGCTCCAAGCCTGTTACGCCAAAGAGCGCTTCCGGTCTCAGCCATGAGATTGCCCAGGGACCTTGTACTATGAGCGACTCAGGGATCCAGCCGCTCCTGGCAAACGAAGGAACGAGCAGCGTGTAAGCCCAGAGAATCGATCCGGCCCCCAGCCCCAGCATGGCTCCTGCCTTGTTGGCTCCACGCCAGAAGATCCCGCCAATAATACACGGCGCGAATTGGTATGCGGCGGCAAAGGATATCATGCCCATATTGACGAGCGTATAGGTTCCGCCTAACAGTTGTGCAAATGCGTATCCCACTAGAACCACAAAAGCGATGGCCATCCAGCGAGCCTTCAGCAGGTGACCTCGCAGCCAGGCCAGCCTCCTAATAGACTGAACGATGGGCAGGAATATGTGGTTCGTGAGCATGGTGGCGATGGCCATAGTCGAGATCATTATCATACCGGTTGCTGCCGAGATACAGCCGATGAAGACAAACAGGGCAAGCCACTGGCGATTGAATTCAAGGGGTATACCAAGAACGAAGAAGTCTGCGCTGCCGGCTGAGAGACCGCTAGCTAGTCCTCCGGCAGCAATGGGCATCACGAATATGTTGATTAGAAGCAAATAGAGGGGAAACAACCAGAGGGCCGTCGTGATGTGTTTCTCGTTTCGGTTCTCGATCACAGCAATCTGGAACTGTCGGGGCAAGAAGATGACGGCACACATGGCCAAGACCAGATAAGTCAGCCAGGTAGTCAAGGACGGCTCGGCGGTTCCTGCCGACCCGCCCAATGAATCGGTCAGGTGACTCGCGACCATGCGGAGGGTATCGTCGATTCCTCCGAATACAAAGAACGTGACAAAAAATCCCACGCTCAGGAACGCCACAAGCTTCACCACGGACTCTGTCGCCACGGCGAAGACCATGCCCGTGTGCCGCTCACTGGCGTCAAGACGCCTCGCTCCAAAGACAATGGTGAACAGTATCATTAGGATTACAACCACTAATCCAATGTGGTCCCTAACGAAGACTCCAGTCCCCGCATCGCTGCCCACTGTAAGCATCTCAAAAGTACTGGTAACAGCCTTCAACTGCAGGGCAATGTATGGCGCGATACCTATCAGGATGAGCAGCGTAGACATCACAGCCAGGGCCTGACTCTTGTTGTAGCGCGCTGAGATGAAGTCTGCGATATCGGTTATCTTGTGTTTGTCTTTGATGCGAACCAGTTTACGCAACACGGTCCGCCAAAGGATGATGGCCAGGACCGGTCCAAGGTAAATGGTTAGGAAAAGGGTTCCCGAGGAGGTTGCTTTGCCGACGCTGCCGTAGAAGGTCCACGACGTGCAGTACACAGCCAGGGAGAGAGCGTATACCCAAGCGTTTGCGCCGGCCCACTGGCCAGAAGCAACCTTGCGCTCGGCGTAGATTGCAACAACGAAGAGGATGCCCACGTAGAGGCAAACCACACCTGTAATGGCCAGTGGACTAAACATGGTTGGTTACGTCCCCCGTACTGTTTTCGTCACCCTTCCCGTCCTCTGTCGGATAGTCGTGAAACTTGCCAATCAGAAAGAGGAGGAAAATGATCACTGTCCAGACTATGAAGTAGTAAGTGCCCGCCCTGGCTGTGGTCATACCAGGTGATGCAACCAACAACGGCCAACAGAAGACCACCAGCGCCAAACAGAAGGAGGCGTAGAGAAACTCCCGTTGTCTTATCATCTCCTTGATACGATTCATAGTATGCTATTCCCCTACACCTCAGGATATCCCCTCTCCCAAGGAATGAATTGACGTTCTGGTCTTCATGGAGTAGTCAGGACTACTTGTTGATATTTATCGGCTCAAGCGCTCACTGGCTTAACCACGACATTTGGCCCGCCAGCGCCCCTCCAAACCAGCCGCCCTACCGAGAGCTCACCCGGCCTGAGCCCCCTCAACCAGCCGCCAATCTGGTGCCGCCGACCATACTATTTGCCAAACGACCCTTTTCCCTTATATTGCGATATGTACCAGAAACGACAGTGCCCTCCACAATCTCAACAGCGTGGTTCACAAATTGAATAACCAACTCGGGTTAACTATTGGACTTATTGCCGTGGTACTGATAGCCATGTCCCATCTTGCTGGGGCGGCAGGCGCCGAAAGATCGCTTTCCAGCGACAACATCGCCACTCCCACCAATCCCGAAAAACAGGACGGTCGGGAAATCAAGAGGCTCGAGTGGGATGCTCCTCCGGGTGTGCTGCCGGGTCAGTACGCGGATTATCTGCTACGGCATCCGTCTGGGCCCCCGGAGTTCACTACCATCTTGGCCACCAGCGGCCGCCTCGGCGCTGACATCTCGATACTGGTCGATGCATCGCTGTATCCGAACATCAACACCGCCCTGGACCAGTACCTGATTGACCTCCAGACCGATGGTCACACCGTATTCCTCAGCACGGTGTCCGGCGGTTCGCCGGTAGACATCAAAGACTGGGTAATCGAACGGTGCAATGCCGGGAGCGAAGGTTTTGTCTTCGTTGGCGACATCACTTCCGCTTGGGCGGAAGTTTCCGGCGACCAGTTCCCTTGTGATCTGTTCTACATGGATCTCGATGGCACCTGGCAAGACAACAACTCCGACGGTGTTTATGAAGTGCACACGGCCGGATCAGGCGACATGGCCCCGGAAGTCTACATCGGCAGACTCTACGCCCACTCACTCACCTATGACACCGAAGCCAGCATGGTCAACGGCTATTTTGACAAAGCCCATGACTACCGCCTCAATCTGCTGACCCAACCCTGGCGCGGCCTGGAATATGTTGAAGAGGACTGGTTCGACATGGCGGTCAATCTGGACCTTGTCTACAACGACAGTCTGACCCGGTATGACTATGGTTACTACACGACCGGCGCCGATTACCTGAACCAGATGGATCTGGGACAGCACTTCGTTACTGTCTGCGCCCACAGCTACTCCGGCGGTCACCATTTTGGCACTCGCCCCACCGAGTCGGCCGCTTACGCCCACGTCTATGTCTACAGCCCTTCGGAGCGCCCGGCCCGACTGCTGCTGGGCAGCGACGATGGCATAAGGGCCTGGATCAATGGTGAGCTGGTATACTCCAATGACCGCTACGGCGGTTGGATTGAAGATGCTTATCAAGCCGACGCCCTTCTGAATGAGGGCTGGAATCAGCTGTTGTGCAAGGTCAGCCAGGATGGTGGTGATTTTCGCTTTTCGGCCCGGTTCGCCGACAATGCCTATGAGTCTTTCCCCGACCTGAGTTACCAGATCAATGATCCGGTGTCACTCCCCGCCGAGGCTGAGTTCGTCCGTGGCTGGTTGCTGAATGGCTTCCACGATGACATCTCGGACAATTTCTGGAGTTACCTCACCACCAATTACCTTGGGATCCCTGAAGGTGACATCAACCCGACTGAGAGCGAGATGATGGGTGGCGAGACCTGGACCACAGTCAACTCTGGTTCTCCTTATGTTGACATGACAGCCCACGAGGACCAGGACTATGGCGTCATCTACTCCTTCGCAAGAGTGTATTCGGCGACCGAAACAACGTGTGAACTATGGCTGGGTTACGAGGATGGCGCGCGTGTCTGGCTCAACGGTACCCAAGTGTTGAACGACAACATCTACGGTGGGTTTGAGGCTGATCGCTCCAAAGTCGCTGTCACTTTGAATGCGGGCCAAAATCGCTTGTTAATAAAAGTGTCTGAGTGGATGGGTGCACACGGCTTCAGCGCCCGTTTCTGTTTGTCGGACGGTAGTACTGTCGGCGGTTTGACCTATGATCCGGCGGCGGAGCCAATTGCGCATATCGGCACCTGGCTGATTGACGGACCGTATCTCAATGCGAACATCAGCACTCGCCTCACGATGGACTATCTAGAGGGCGAAGAGCTGGTTGTGCCCAGCGAGGGCATGCCCACCCCCAATGGCAGCTGGGAACGAAATCTGAGCAATGGCCGACCGTTTGACTTCAACGCATCGTACGATGGTGATGGCGATTGGGTGTACTCCTCGACGATTCAGCAGCGTGACCCGCCGGTGTTGTTCTATAATCTGTTTTCGTGTGGGCCGGGACGTTTCACCGATGACGACTATCTGGCGGGATCTTACATATTCAATACTACCACTGGCCTCATAACGATAGCGTCGGCCAAGAGCGGTAGTATGCTCAATTTTCATGACTTCACTGATCCGCTCTCCGAGGACAACATGACAATCGGCCAAGCCATGCTAGAGTGGTTCCAGGCCCAGGCTCCTTTCGAGTTGTGGGAACAGGAGTGGTACTACGGTATGGTGCTCAATGGCGATCCCACTCTTCGGTTGCTGGCCTGCATCGACTCTGACAGTGATGGTTTCGGTGACCCCGGCTATGTCACATCGACGTGCCCTAACGACAACTGCCCCAACGAGTACAATCCCGGCCAGGAAGATTCCGATGGTGATGGCCTGGGCGATGCTTGCGATCCCAGCTGTTGCGTTATGGTGGGGAACATCAATCACGACGAAGCAGAACAACCCGATATCGCCGATCTGATCTATATGGTGACCTACATGTTCCAGGACGGTCCGGAACCGCCGTGCATGGCGGAGACCGATATCAATGGTGACAGTAGCGAGTCGCCTGATATCGCCGATCTGATCTATCTGGTCGGTCATATGTTCCAGGATGGCCCGGCGCCGGTGCCGTGCCCGTAGTTGAGGACCGACATGGCTTTTCGCATTGAAGCTATCACAAGCAACAGCCTCAGCGATGCCCAGTGGCAGGAGTACTATGACTTGTTGCTGAAGTTGAGAGAGCAGCACAAGTCATCCTGTCGCAGTGCATCGTGGTCGAATCTCAAACAACGAGTCACGTCACACTTGGCGGAAGACGAGCACTTCCATCCAGCTCTTGTGCTGGAAGGAGACCGGATGGTTGGCTGGATCGACTTCACGGCCCGAAACGTCAGCACGCTGAACCAAGTTGCATGGCCAGCCTACGATGTCCTTCCCAGCAAGATTCCGGAAACGATGATCCGGGCGATGGCCGAATGGATCCTCGTACACTTGCGAAACTACGATGCCGCCAGCATGTACCATATGGCCTGGGACCCGCGGTTTTGTGCCATCGACGAACTCTGGCAAGGTGAGCAGTTCAGCCGCAGCCAGGAGTTCGTCATGCACCGCTCCTCGGCAGATCAGGAGACTATCTCCCGATGGGTGACTGAGATTCCCCGGCACAACCCGAATCTGAGCCTGGTATTGCGTGATGAAATTCCGGACGGCCTTCTGGACGCCTATGTGCGGCTGTTGCAGGAGGGAATGACTGACATTCCCGAGGAGGGTGATTCCGGACTACCTAACCACGTTGATGCCGAGGAGATCCGGCGAGTGCAGGAGTGGTGTCAAGCCAACGGCGTGCTTTGCCTCCACGGTTGCCTCCATGACAACAACGGCACTCTCGTAGCCCTCACGGAGGCATCAGCCAATCTTCAGAGGCCTGAGGCAGTGGACCAGTTGATGACGACCGTGACGAGAAGCTATCGGGGGCGGGGGCTGGCCAAGTGGCTCAAGGGAGCCATGTTCCTGGAGCTTGAGCGTCGCCTGCCGGAATTCGAGCGGGTAGTAACCTGGATGCGATCCATCAACGAACCGATCCAACACATTAATTCTCGAATGGGTTTTGAACCGGAGCGTGAAGCGCGCGAGTTCAAAATATCGCGAACATCGCTTGAGAATTATCTGGATACAAGTTCATAACGCCGCCAATATCAAACCGGGTTGACTGTAGCTTACCTTGGGGGACTCGACAATCGCATGAAAAGCCCAGCAACATTCAAAATAATCAGACTCTCGGGTGCCGCCGTCTGCTTCCTCATCGGTCTTGCAGCCTTGATCGCATTCGAATGGCTTGTCGGTCAATTGTCCTTCCTGAGCCCCGATGGCACTATCGGCGCCCGCACACTACTGGAATTGCGGATTTGTCTGTTTTCGCTGCTTCCAATCGGAATCGGCCTCGCCTTTTCGCGATATCTCTGGTCAGGATTCTCGTCTTTGGGGAGGCTGGTAGATTCTCTCTCCCAGCGGAGGTTTCTCCTGACGCTGTTGGTGACTGCGGCGGCGTGGCGAGTCCTCCCGCCGCTTCTGATGGATGTCCACTTGATAAGTGACTATGGAACCTACGATGAACTCGCTTGGACCTGGGCAACAATGGGCGGCTATCTCGATGACTGTCAAGCGACCGGATACTATCCACCCGGCTATCCCTACTTCCTATCCCGGATCTACCTTCTTGCCGGGCACACTCCTCTTGCAGGCGCTGCTGCCAATGTCTTGCTGAGTGTCCTAATGGTCTATCTGACATGGCGGCTGGCCAGCGACTTAGTCGGGAATAACGCTGCCCGTTGGGCCGGGATCCTAATGGCCTTCTTCCCTAGTCAGATCTTGTTTGTGAACCTGCTGGCCTCGGAGATGGTCTTCACCCCGCTCCTGCTGCTGTCGTTGCTGCTGTGCATCCGCGCCGCCAAATCATCTCGCCTCAATTGGCTCTTGGCCGCAGGTTCAGGTATTCTGCTGGGACTGGCCACACTCTGCCGCGCCCTGACTCAAGTATTCTGGGTCATCCCCCTCATCCACATATGGCTGTCCTCAAAAAACCGCCCTGCCACACTCAGGCGTGGCGGTCTCCTCCTTCTTGGCTTTGTCCTGCTAGTGGCACCTTGGATGATCCGCAACCACAACACGGTCGGTCGGGCTGTGATTTCAACAAATGGTGGAATCAACCTCATGATCGGCAACAATCCTCACTCAGGGATGGGCTACACTCAAGTCGATGTTGCGGTTTTCGATTTCAGTATCCCCAGGGGTGAGAAATACAGTGACAGCGTTGGTTACGAAAAAGGCCGGGCATACATCCTCGCTCACCCTATCACGTTCCTCAAGCGTGGTGTCGCGAAGGTGGCCTACTTGTTCGCTACCGACATGGTCGGTCTATTCTATGAGATCAATCATGCGGCACGCCACGATGTTGTCACAGGTCATGTCTGGCTGGCTGGGATCAGTCAGGTCTACTATCTGGCTATCCTTCTGCTGGCATGCGGCGGCATGTTGCGACTGCTGAAATCGAAAAGATGTGTCGAGGAGACACTGCTCATATGGGGACCAATTTTGTTCTGGATGGCTGTGCATTTTGTCTATTTCGGTGACGCTCGTTTCCATTTCCCGATAATGCCATTGGCTTGCGTGCTGGCTGGTGTGTGCATCGCCGCCAAGATCAAACCAGACTGACTGTGACTTGCTTGAGATGCTGAGTTCCAGACGAACAGCCTAACGCGTCTGCTGACGATGGTAGGCAACGATGCGTGTGATGAAGTCCTCACGCTGACCAGCGTCGGTCAGTCGGCTCGCTTCTTCAATTGGAAGGCCTGGGAATCTATCCATCAAGGCTTGAGCAAACAAGCCCCGTCCGTTGCAGGTGATTTCGCCCGGTCTCTCACAGAGTTCGACACCCTCCTTTCCACAAGATGGGGACCGGTCCTTCAGGATGAAACCGCTCAGGCCGGATAAATCAGGGCGACGCACCCGCTCATCGACATAACGATTCATCCGGACGGTCCAGTCAGTGCCCGTGGCCGGATCAATCATGCGCGGCGCTTGGGGGACACCTTCAAGACGAACCGGGTTACGAGGAATGCCCATGCCGAGCTCAGTTTCGGGACAAACCGGTACAAATTGGACCCTCCTGGAGAGCTCTTCGGAGAGGTAGCGATCCCGTTTGTGGCTACCGTCGTAGCGGACCGGCTCGCCGAGAAGACACGAGCTTATCCCAACAAATATCGGCTTCTTTGTGCCGTTCCTCATGGCTCCACGCTCCGATCTCAATAAGACCCGGGATCTGAGTTCAACAATGCTACAACTGAGGATACATCGGCCGACCCCGCTTGGCAAGAATGGCCTGAAACGAAAGAGTTCGCCGGGGATGACGATAATATTGCTGTGGATCATAGTTTAGGGACGTCAACCAACAAAAAGTTGGCCCGAGGTTGTATAACAGATATATTGGCGACGACTATGAAGCGACTCAACCGATACATCCTCATTGAGCACATTGGCCCGTTCTTCTTTGCCTTTTTCACTATCACCTTTTTGCTGATTATTGAAATGGTTCCGAAGATTGTCGATCATGTCATCGACAAGGACCTTGAGCTATCGGTCGTGCTGGAATTGGTCGGCCTCAACCTGGCTTGGATGTTGGCTCTGTCGGTGCCTATGTCGATTTTGGTCGCAACCTTGATGGCCTTCGGGCGCCTGACTTCGGACTTCGAAATCACCGCCATCAAGGCTTCCGGGATCAACCTGCTGCGCGTCATCGTCCCGTTGTTGGTAGCCGCTAGTATCATTGCGCTCGGCATGGTGCACTTCAACGACCGGATCCTGCCGGACCTGAATAAACGCGCCCGTTTGCTGTGGGGCGATATTTCGGCGATGCGACCCACGCTGGTCTTTCGCTCGGGGGCCTTCGTATCGGACATACCGGGCTACCTGGTGTTGGTGGACAAGATCGATCACACCACATCGCGGGTTGAAGGCGTTCACATCACGGACAACAAGGACCCGGCCAAGCCGCGCATTGTTACCGCCGACTGGGGTTACCTGAAGATGACCGACCGGGGCACCAATATGATGTTCACGCTGCACGACGGCGAAATCTACACTATGAATTCCAAGGAGCCGGAGAAGGACCGTAAGGTCAGTTTTGACTCCTATATAATCAACGTCTCTGATGCCCGATCAGAACTGGTCCGGACCGAGTCGGACTTCCGCAATGATCGCGAGATGCCGATTGACCAGATGCAGGAGAAAGTGGCTGTCGCGGCGGCCGCCATAGGACCGTTTCGGGAACGCATACGGGTCAGCTTGACTGACCGAGTGCATCAGCTGATGAGCAGTGACTATCGGTTTGACGGCCCGGCCAACGTGGATGATTCAGCAGCCTACGAGTACATCAAATCGGAAATGATGACGCTTGAGCGCAATGTCGATCGCTCTCGCCAGCAAATCCTGGGACAGAACAAGACCGTGAACCGTTATGCTCTCGAGATTCATAAGAAATACTCGATCCCAGCCGCCTCGCTGGCCTTCATTCTGCTCGGAGCCCCTTTAGGCATCGTCTTTCGTCGGGGTGGCATGGGGATGGCCATCGCTATTTCGATCATGCTGTTCATTGTCTACTGGGTCTTTCTAATAGGAGGTGAGGATCTGGCGGATCGGGGTCTGGTGTCAGCCTTCTGGGCCATGTGGAGCGCCAACTTTCTGTTGGGCGGTATCGGACTCTATCTGATTTACATCGTAGTGACCGAGAAGCCGTTCCTGTTCTTTCTCGGCTGGGGAGGTGGCCGATGATCCGGCGCATCGATCGCTACATCCTCAAGATCTTCTTTATGTCGCTTCTTGTAGTGTTCGTGGCTATTGGGCTAACGATCATTGTCATCAATGCCGTCGAGGAATTGCGCGACTTCATTGACCACCAGGTTCCGCTCATAGGCATCTTGGAGTACTACCTGTATTTCAGCGGTTGGGTCTTGAAATCATTCATGCCGATGTTCATCCTTCTGGCAACGCTCTTCTCTGTCTCAATTCTGGCCCGGCACAATGAGATTCTAGCCATGAAGGCTTGCGGGATATCGCTCTATCGTATCACGATGCCGATTATGCTGGCGACCATCGTTCTGGCGGCAGGACACTTCTACTATAGTGAGTATATCTACCCGCCGGCCAACGAAAAGCGGTTGGAAATCAAGAAATTCACAATCGACAAGAGATCCCGGCGCGGCCATACGCGAGTCAAAAACGTCTCCCGTCAGGTCGGTCCCGGACATTACTACACGCTTCAGCTGTACGATGCAGCTCGCCGCGAGGGAACCCAGTTCCGCAGTGTGCGTTATTCCGGCAGTCGCTTGGAACGGATCATCATGGCGGACAAGATGATTTACGACGATCATCTCTGGTATGCCATCAATGGTGTCGAGCGGCTATTCGATAGCACGGCGATTGAATCCTACCACGAGTTCGACACGCTGCCTATGCCGGAGATCGCGGAAAAACCAAAGGACCTGGAGCGACCGATCGGTAAGCCGGAGGATATGGGCTACGACGAGCTCAAGGCTTACATCGACGTAATGAAGCGGACCGGAGGTCCCTATGTGCGCGAGGCCGTCGATTTGCGCGCCAAGGTCGCCTTCCCCCTGTCATCCTGCATTGTGATCCTGCTCTGCATACCGTTTGCTTCTAACCCGCGACGAGGTGGCATCGCCGTATCGTTTGCAGCTGGGGCGCTGGTGTCGCTGACGTACTTCGTGATGTTTCGCACGTTGCAGTCGGCAGGGTACTCGGAAAAGATCCCGATGGAGCTGGCTGTATGGGGAGTCAACGGCCTGTTCTTGTTGATAGGTATTATCAGCATGATTAAAGCGAGGAAGTGATGCCACACCAAGACCACGAGCTGAATCGGGCCGCCTGGAACGACATGGTGGATGTTCATTGGCGCCATCCTGAATACAAGGTAAAGGAATTCCTGGGGGGCTGGAATAGCCTCAAGAGTGTCGAGAAAGACACTCTCGGTGATGTTTCCGGTTTGGACTTACTTCATCTGATGTGTCAGTTTGGGATGGATACACTCAGCTGGGCCCGACTGGGTGCGCGCGTAACGGGAGTGGACATCTCGGATCAGTCGATTGAACGAGCGCATGAGTTGGCCGACCGCGCTAACCTCAAAGCCGATTTCTTTCGCAGCGACGTCCTCGATTTGATCGGTACGATTGACAAGCAGTTCGATATCGTGTATCAGTCTTACGGTACGTTGTGCTGGCTCGCAGATCTTGCCGGTTGGGCAAAGGTCGTCGCGCACTATCTCAAACCCGGGGGGCGCTTCCTCATTATCGACGATCATCCCATCGTATGCATCTACGAGGACCTGCCGTGCCCGTATTTGCATAGAGACCGCATCGCCTATCAGAACGAACCTGATTATTGCGACCGGGAGTTCATCGTCACGAAGGAACGCGTTGAACATCAGCATCCCTTGTCAGAAATCGTCAATTGCCTTATCGGCGCTGGACTGACGATCGAGCGACTCGACGAATACGACAAAGGTTACTATGCGGTCGAGAAGGATTGGTACCAGGAAGGGGATTTCTGGTACCCGCCGGATGGTCCCCCAATGTATCCGCTGATGTTTTCGCTATTGGCTCGAAAGGGTTAGACCCGGACTGGTCAGGACAAATCTATTTGCCCAAAATAAGAACCGCCGAGTGATAACACTCGGCGGCCCAATTGCATCCTTGCAATTTCGCATCGCTCTGGCGGATAGGCCAGAGCAACGCTGTATCAATAAAGTGAATTCACAAACGGGTTGCAGCGATCATGTCATATCGGATAACATATCAATCGCCCTTCGTTCCCAAAGACGACCGTGCCCAATCGGCGTTCCCCGTGTTTTCCGAAACGACTGGACGGCTCCATCCCGTGCCCCCAATTAAGTTCCCATCTCCCAGCTTGCCAAGTATTTTTTCTGCTCAGGAGTCAGACGATCGATACTCATACCCATCGTTTTCAGCTTAAGGGCGGCGATCTGGTCGTCGATCCTCTCTGGCACTACGTACACCTGGTTCTCGAACTTGCGATGGTTCTTCACGATATACTCAGCGGCCAAAGCCTGATTGGCAAACGACATATCCATAACCATGGCCGGATGGCCTTCGGCAGCCGTCAGATTGATCAGCCGTCCCTCGGCGAGAATATTAATGCGCTTGCCGCTCAGGATGAACTCCTCGACGTGGGGTCGGACAATGCGTCTCTTCTTGGTGGCCTTGGCTAGTGCCTCGAGATCAAGCTCGACATTGAAGTGACCAGAGTTGCAGACAATTGCACCATCCTTCATCTTGCGGAAGTGCTCCAGGCGGATAACGTGAATGTCGCCGGTCAGAGTGACGAAGATATCCCCCAGGGAAGCCGCCTTGGCCATCGGCATTACTGTGAAACCATCCATAGCCGCTTCGATCGCCTTGACCGGATCGACTTCGGTGACAATGACCTGAGCCCCCATGCCCTTCATGCGCACGGCCAGACCTCGGCCACACCAGCCGTAACCAGCCACAACGACTGTCGCCCCGGCGATGAGTGCATTGGTCGCGCGCAGGATGCCATCGATAGTTGACTGGCCGGTGCCATAACGATTGTCAAAGAAGTGCTTTGTCTTGGAGTCATTGACAGCGATCACGGCGAATTTGAGCGCTTTGTCAACCGCCATCGCCCTCAAGCGAATCACTCCGGTGGTGGTCTCTTCGGTACCGGCCATGATTTCGCTGGCCTGGCTCTTGCGCTCCTTGTGCAGCGTTGATACCAGATCAGCACCATCGTCCATAGTTATGTGTGGATGAAAATCCAGAGCCTGGCGAATGTGGCGGTAGTAAGTGCGATTGTTCTCACCATGAATGGCGAAAACCGAAATTCCGAACTCTCTGACCAGGGCGGCGGCGGTATCATCCTGAGTGGAGAGCGGATTCGAGGCGCACAGGGCGGCGTTGGCACCACCAGCCTTGAGAGTGCGCATGAGGTTGGCCGTCTCGGTGGTCACATGCAGACAGCAGGCGAGGTTGAGGCCCTTGAGCGGTTTTTCCTTCTTGAAGCGCTCGCGGATTAGCCGCAACACCGGCATGGAGCGTTCGGCCCATTCGATCTTCTTGAGGCCGTCCTTGGCCAGTCGGGCGTTTTTGATATCACATTTGATTGCCATAGGTCATGCGTCCTTTGCAAGGGTCTCGGCCATGTCAGTTTTTTCCCAGGAGAAGCTGCTTTCGGTGCGACCGAAATGCCCGTAGGCAGCTGTCTTGTTATAAATCGGCCTGAGCAGGTCGAGTTTCTTGATAATTCCCTGAGGGGTCAAGTCGAAGTGCTTCCGGATAAGCTCAACGATACGCGTTTCCGACACCTTCTGCGTGGCATCGGTGTAGACCATCATCGAGACTGGTTCCGCAACGCCGATGGCATAGGCAATCTGCAAATTGCATTTGTCAGCCAAACCGGATGCGACCACGTTCTTGGCGACATATCGGGCCATGTAGCTGGCCGAGCGATCTACCTTGGTCGGATCCTTGCCGCTGAACGCGCCACCGCCATGCGAAGCCATGCCACCGTAAGTATCAACGATAATTTTGCGGCCGGTCAAACCCGCATCCGACTGCGGGCCGCCGATAACAAACTTGCCCGTTGGATTGACGTAGTACTTCGTCTTCTTGTCCAGCATCCCGGCCGGTATGATCGGTTTCACAACCTGAGCGATGATCTCTTCTCGAGCCGTGGTCGTGATCTTCTTGCCGGACTTGTTGAGGATTTCCTCGGTGTGCTGAGTTGAGATCACTACCGCATCAACCCGCACCGGTTTTCCGTCGCGGTACTCAATGGTCACCTGCGACTTGCCATCGGGACAGAGGTAAGGCAGGATCTTCTTTTTGCGCACGGTCGCCAAGCGTCGCGTCAGCTTGTGCGCCAGCATGATCGGCATCGGCATGAGTTCCTTGGTCTCCCGACAGGCATAACCCGACATGAGTCCCTGGTCACCGGCACCGCCGGTGTTCACGCCCTGGGCAATATCCGGCGACTGCGAGCCAATGGCGTTCAGGATAGCGCACGAGTCATACGAAAAACCGCGCGAGGAATCAACGTAGCCAATGTCCTTCACGATCCGTCGAACCAGCGCATGAATATCAACGTAAGCCGTGGTGGATATCTCGCCACCGACCAGCACTAGGCCGGTTGTGGCAAAGGCCTCGCAGGCCACGCGACCCTTTGGATCCTGACGAAGGACTTCGTCCAAGACGCCGTCCGAGATCTGATCGCACAGTTTGTCGGGGTGACCTTCGGTCACCGATTCCGAGGTGAAGAGGAAATTACCTCCAGCCATAGCAAATACTCCCGTATCGAGTCAGGTCTACTATCATTTTGAACGTTCCCGATGAGATTCACGTCAGATCGACTTCGGCCCGCTCGCCGATATCAAAAACACCGTTCCCCCCGCGAACAACTGCCCGCGGACCTATCAGAGAATCACGAATGACTGCATTTTCGGCCGTCACTTCTTCAGCCAATATTGAGTTCTCAATCGTGCAATTGGCCAGACGACATCCATCGGCGATGCTGACATTTGGTCCGACCGTGCAGCCGATCATATCGACCGAGAGGGGAAGAAAAACCGGCGGAATTATGGTCGACCCCTCGACAGTAGGAGCGGCGTCCATCCGAGCCAGAAGATGACGATTAGAATCGAGCAGGGTTTCCTTGTTGCCGCAGTCAAACCAATTCCGAACCTCCAACGGCACAAACTTCTTACCCTCCTGCAGCATTATCTCCAGGGCGTCAGTCAGTTGCACTTCGTCACGGGTTCGCTTTCCCGAGTCAACCAGGCTGGCGAGGGCCTCCCGCAAGGGTCCAGCATCAGTGAAGTAGTATAGACCTACCAGAGCCATATTGGACTTTGGCTCGGACGGTTTTTCTTCCAAGTGCGTGATGAAGCCATCCCCCACCTCGGCGACACCGAAGCGGCGTGGATCCTCGACTTGCTGAACAGCGAGGGCATTGTGACCACCGGCGGCCAGGGCTTGCAAATTCGCCTGGACAATCGTATCGCCCAGAACAATCATCAGCGGACCGTCGTCGAGGCCATCAAGCCCCATCTTCACGGCGTAGCCAAGCCCGAGCAGTCTGTCCTGCTCGACGAAGCGCGACTCAAAATCGTAGCCGTCAAGTACATGATTGCGAATCTTCTCACCCATGTGGCCTATAACGAAAGTTACCTGTCTTGGGTTCAAAGGAATTATCGGTCTGAGGACATAGTCCAGGATGGTCGCCCCGGCTACTTTCAGAAGCGGCTTGGGAACGGCATTTGTATGCGGCTTGAGCCGCTCGCCTCTTCCGGCTACGGGGATAATCACATTCATACGCTGTCCTTATAAGCCTAACTGCGGTATGGTAGACCGATCCCCGTCCTTTATCAAGTAAATTTACCGACGGACCCCAACCGAGCGAGTGATTATCGTGGAAGGGGGACCTCGCCAAGCCTCAGAGTGGCATACCACTGGTCGGCGGTTCCACTGACCGTCAGGTACTCACCCGTGACAGAACGGAGTCCGATCGACAGATCCTGAAAGGGTCGCATGAACGGAATCGGGCCGCTGGCAAGCCAAAGACCGGACGATCCCGGAGATGTTCTCGATTGGAGGAAGATGTCGGCACCGTCAGTTCCGAGGTAGGGAATTACAGCCTGGAAGCTGTCGCCGGAATCCTCTGAGCGGAAATACAACTCAATCATCACACCCGCCTCGCCCCAGGGTGTGGCCTCGTGGGCCACCAGCAGGATCGGCGGATCGCCGAAGGAGCATTCGACTTCGAAAGATCCAACCTCGGCCGAGCCGAGCCAAGTCAACAGGGCCCGGTCAGCCGGGCCGAACGTCACCGTGTCGCTCTCGGCCTGTTCTATCAGGCTGTCCAGATAGCGATTGACCACCATTTCTCGACCGAAACGCTGCTGCACAGAGTCACCGAGCATAAGAAGCCGGGTGGTCCGCATGATCTCATCGAACCTCATGCTTGCATCTGATTTCGTCGTCGCTTGTGGCTCCATTTCGACCGCCCTGAGCCAACCTTCAAAGAAGTGCGATCGTTCATAAGCCTCGGGATTATCCGGCCGCGCCAGGGACGCCAGCAGATAGTACTTGGCGGCCTCGGTGTAACCGAGCGGACCGTGCGCCGTCAGACTATCGGCCCTGGAGGCAAACAGGGGACCCATTGTTGTGATAATACCGCGCCATGTTTCGTTCTCAAACAACTCCGAGTGCTGCGTGTAGAGCTGGTTGAATCCGGCCGTCACGCTGTCAGCGGTCGCCATCCGACCAAAGGCGATTCGGTCAAGAAGCTCACAGGCCATCGATGGCAGGCTGTCTGGATTGGTGGCCGTGTCATAGATGCTGTTTTCGAGGCGTTGGCCACAACCTGACACGATTATCGAAGAAACTAGTGCATACAGAAGAAACTGTTTCATCACTTACCCACTATTTGATGATGACATTCCCTGTCTTATACAGAAAGAACAGCCGTCCGGCCGTCAGAATATCTGAGAAAACGACCCGATCCAATCCTCGATCAAGAACTGTATCCGCCCGATCAGGAGTGATACCCGGCCCATGACGGTATACCCAAAATGGGCCCCGAAGGAGATCATGATGAACCAGATACCGACCTTGGCTGTCACTCCGAGCACACCCGTGTGCGCCTTCGAGAAATAGAAATAGATCAGGGTGGAAACAACGCCAATCACCACAATGATTGATTGGAGCATTGTGCCGAAGCCGCCCCCGTTCCCAAGCGAAATCATGGTCGCCTGCATCTGTGGCAGAACCAATCCATGGAGCTGTGAGAACAGGAAAATGCCGGAGGTCGTGCCCATCACGAAGGCCAGCGAAAAACGCGAGAGCCATGACATCTTCGGCCAGAATCTGGCAAACATCAAAATGCCCATAATACCGGGCACGATGAGCCACCACTCGCCGTCGCGCAACGGGTCCCAGAGCTTCTGCAGCACGACCGTATCCCAAATCAGACCGACCTGATAGCCAGCGGTCAGACCGGCAAAAATATGCTCGACGACTTTGTAGAACGGGTTGTCCTTGTACATGAACGAGAACAGCGCCAGAGTGACGAACGCCATGATCCAAATCTGAAGTAGCTCTATGCCGCTCATGCGTTCAACCTGCGCTTTCTACTGCGCCCTACAAAGAAGCCAATATTCCCCAGTATCACCAATGCGATTACGAGCAAGTGCACTAATGATTGGGCACCCATACCGGTGACGGCCGCTTCTGGATGGCCGATCAGAATTTCGTACTCGGCGGCACCCTTCATGCCTCCGAGAAGTCCCTTGAACTGACCAGAAGCGACAAAAGCATAGTACTTGGGAGCACCGACGGCAGTAGTGCCACATACCATGGGAAGGCCGTACTGGGCATTGACGATCGAAACCCAATAATCAGCGGTGGAGTTGTCGGCGACCTCCCACAGGAAAGCGATATCATCGTAGTTCCTGATCGAATCCATCATGGGTAGTTCGGACAGTGGGGTGCCTGAATTATCTTTGGGGAAGACCGATTCGATCGACGAGCCCATGCCGGTCATGACCGCCACATAACCATACTTGTAACCCAGATTGACAAAATCGGTACCATAAACCTTGCCGTATTCTTCGGCAATGGCTCGCGTGACCCTTTCGGCCATGGATGGTCCGCCCAGCGGGATATTCGACAGCGTGACTACTTTGCAGTTCTTCCGGAACATGTGCCGCAGGGCCGTAATCGCCATCGGTTCACACTCGGCGATAGTCGAGGGATAGTAATCGAAAACAACAAAGACATTGGAACCATCAGGAACAGCTTCGACCGCATCGTAGAGCGACTGTACTTCCGGCGTGATGCTGATCGGCAGGGGAAGCGGGAAGATAAACGGCACGACGACAGCAATACCCACCATGAGGTAGATCCACCGTCGATCCATATTCTCCAGACGTTCCCAGATATTCACGGCTTTAGCCCTTCCCCATGTAAGTGCGTTCAATACCGAGGATAATCCTCAGTGACATTGCCGAAGCACCGAGAGCCGCGCCGATGATAATTCCGCGCTGGACCGCCATGTTGGCGCCGCCCATAATGTACTTGTTGAGCAGACCCGGGATATCTCCCGGCAAGAGATTCAGGAACCATTCGCCCATCGGAACCCGCCAAAGCATAACCAGGATCGCCGTTATGAGCAAAATCGTGGCTTCAGCACTACGGGCTCGAAAAGCTCGGTAGGCGGCGGAAGCTATATAGAAGGCGAGCGTCGAGAACATGGTCGCCATCATTGGTGATTGAAGATTCGTGAACAACCAGTCGTAGATCGAGCCTTCCGCACGCCCGTACAGAGGTGACCAGTCTGGCGACAGCACTGAGGGAATCGCCATGGCAAAAATAGAGACCAGTGTTAGAACCTTGTATCCCCAACCGG
>CAZHDS010000030.1:0-21914 GCA_964531495.1 uncultured Ignavibacteriales bacterium | reverse complement strand
AGTCATTGCTTCAGGTGTGTTGTTTCTATAGCCCGGGATCACCATGGCTCTGAACTGTTACTACTGAGAACGTTCCAATAACTACATTCCGTATCACTACGCCAAGAACCTGCTCGATACCTGTGAGAAGGACGCGATCCTCTTTACATCGGGGGACAACGACACCTTCCCCTTGTGGTGTATGCAGGAGACCTATAATTACCGGCGCGATGTGCGCATAGCGAATCTGTCGCTTCTCAACACCGACTGGTACGTGGAGCAGATGAAAAACCGCTACGATGTGCCAATGTCGCTCACCGACGAACAGATCTTGTGGCACCCCTACGAAGTCGCTCCCGGTATTGAGGCCAGTCGGCCCGCCACGATGTTTAATGACCGGTCGCGAAAGCGCCGTACCTATCTTCAGGCCCTGCCTTTCGACGGTCGTATAGTGCGGGTTCAGGATATGATGGTCGATGATATTGTGTGGGAGTGCACTTACTCTGAAGACGATTCCCTGCGGCTGAGATACCCGATCTACTTCAGCTCCCCTCCCTATGGCGAATCACCCCTGGGGCTTTCCGAATATGTGCATACCGAGGGGCTCTTGTACCGCCTCGATTGGGGTCAGAAGGGTTTGCGTGTTGATACCTTGAAGGGGTACGATCTGTTCATGAATCAATACCGATTCGACGGCTACGCCAACTCAGATATTTGTCGTGAGGAGAATGCTACGGGCGTATTTATCTCCGTCGGCGTGAACTCCGGGCGGCTATTCGATGAGTTGATGATGCACGGTAGTCGCGACAAGGCCGTGGCCGTTGTTGAGAAGACCATCGATGACTATCCTGAGTATTGGCAGTCTTATCTAGTGCTCGCGGATCTCTACGACACCGAAAAGGATAGTACTGCCGCTACCAATCTCTGGCATAAATTGCACGATACGCTGTCATCATTCCTTGATCGCAATCCGATCAATCTCTTTTACATGCAGGATCTTGGTCTGACCAAGGTGGAACTAGGCAAACGCATCGCGGATGATCAGATGATCGAGGATGGTGTTGATCTCTGCTGGCAAGCCTTTGAGGGCAATGCCAATTCCAATTATGCCTTCCGAAAACTAATCACGGTCCTGTCCAAGACCGGGCGTTACGGCGAAGTGCAGAAAGCTGCCACCATGTTCAATGAATATGGGGTAAATAGGAATGATCCCTTCCTGCAGCAGATCCTCGGGATAAGTGCTCCACCACCCGTGCCGCGGTCCGGGGGATAGTGCTGCCCGTGACGAATTGGCAATAGAAAGACCCTCTGAGCTGAAGCTCGGAGGGTCTTTGCGTAGTACTAGGTATTGTTCGAGTCAGGCGCTGAAGCGATAGCCAGCTTTGCGCCGGAAACCGCCGCTGACCGCATCCATCATGCTTTCACCAACGAACTGTTCGCGAATGGAACTGAAATCGTTATGGTATCGGGCGATGATTTTGTTGACTTCATCCTCGCCATAAGTCTGATTAGGGTCAAACTGAGCCAGGATATACTCCAGCAGAAACTTCCGCTGACTGCCCTGCCCTGGAATCGAATCGGCCCGGCTACGGTCGGGAGATTTTAACACGACTGTTTTGCGCGGTCGACTTGCCATTTTGTTGGAGAGGTGTTCCAGCCAGTTGTAGACCGAATGTTCGGGGATACGCCAGTCCTTACCAATCTTGTAGGCTTCGATTTCTCCAGCTTGGACTTTGCGAGTAATTACCTGAACATTCATCTTGAGTTTTTTGGCCAGTTCTGCGGTGGTGAAGAATTCTGTTTCTTTGATTATGCCTTCGCGGTAGGTCACTTGCCGATCTCCTTTTCAGCTTCAATCATGAGTATAACGCAGTTTATGATATTGTTGAGTACAGTCAAGCATTGTTTTGTAGGTCTTTCTTGCACTTTCCTTAACCTTTCACCACGCCTTCGCCTGGTGCACTAGCCCTGACAAGAAGCGTCGTGCGCGGCCAAATGGTCCGATCGAAGGCGGAGACTGGTTGTTCGCCAAGGTGCAAGGTCATACGTTACAGGCTTCCGGCTAAGTGCGGCGGCCTCAACTGCCGACAACTAGCAACAACACCGGTACGGGCCGGAACCATTAGCTGATATCATACGGGGGTTGTAAATTGCGCGTCTTAATAGCTGAGGACGACAAAATATCGAGACTGCTTCTGACCCAATACCTTGCCAAATGGAACCACGAAGTGGTAGCGGTCAATGATGGACAGGAAGCGCTCGCAATGGTCCAGGGGGATGAACATTTTGATATGGCCATTCTCGACTGGATGATGCCGCACTTATCAGGTGTCGATGTATGCGAGGCGATCAAGAGGAGTCCCGATCGAGCTCTGACATATGTCATCATGCTCACGGCGAAGGCGGGGAAAGACGAGTTGGCCGAGGCCTTTGAGCGGGGTGCTGACGATTACGTCAATAAGCCGTTCAATCCGATTGAATTGCAATCGCGAGTTGGCGCTGGGGAACGAATCGCCACGCTGCAAACCAGTCTCAGCCGGAAGGTAACAGAGCTGGAAGAGGCTCTGGAGCACGTCAAACTTCTCCAGGGTATTCTGCCAATCTGTGCCTGGTGCAAGAAGGTCCGCGACGACGGCGACTATTGGCATACTGTTGAGGAGTACATTTCGACCAACTCGGAGGCTGAGTTTAGTCACTCGATCTGCCCCGACTGCATGGCCAAGCACTATCCCGATGATGATGAAGATGAGGCCGAGGACGCAGACATCGTCGACGATTCCGCCGCCACCGAAGAGATTCCGACCAATCAGACCTGATACTAAGCTTTCCGTGATTCTTCGGCCGGAGCCGTCAGATGGGCAGTGCTGGCTGCGAATTGATCAAGCTCGATTTGTAGCGGTTCCAGTTCTTCTCTCGCCTCTGAGAGTTTTCCCTCACGACCCAGTTTCTCAATCCGCAAGGCGATGGCGGCCGCGCTAGCCCCTCCAAGATTCAATGCCGAGCCCTTCAGAGTGTGGGCGGCCCGCTCAAGAATCTCAGTCTCATTGTCGTCGATCGCAGAACGCATCTGCGTCATCAACTCACCCGATGTGTCCTTGAAGATCTTCAGTAGTTCGACCAGCAAGCCCTCATTGCCGTCTACGATTTGCATCGCAGCCTCCTGGTCAAAGACCATCACCTTGGTGGGCTGTTCAGGGGCAACTGTCGTTTCAGCAAAATCACTACGGGGACGCGAGAGTTGATCTACCTTTGCGATTAGCTCATGGGCGACCAGTGGTTTGGTCAGATAGTCATCCATGCCAGCGGCCAGGCATCGATCCCGATCCTCCGCCGAGGCGTTAGCGGTCAAGGCGATGATGGGCGCGCGTGCATTGTTGGTGGAATCTTCGCGACTGCGGATGATTTGGGTTGCTTCGAGCCCGCTCATGACCGGCATCTGAACATCCATCAGAACCAAATCAAAATCGCCGCGATAGCATGCCGCAACGGCTTCGGCGCCGTTGCGCACCCGTGAGACTCTGAAGCCATACTTGGACAGGAGACTGTCGACCAACATCGCATTAACATCGTTGTCCTCAGCCACCAGGATGCGTCGTCCTTGGCCTCGTTGGGTCGAGTCAGTATCGGGACTCGGGGGATCAATGTGCGATCGATCATCTGGACTCGGGCTGGCCGTATCGGCCAGCTTGGCCTTGAGGTCGATCGGGCGGAAGGGCCTCAGGAGATGCGCAATTCCCGTGTCCTTGGCAGGATCGGTATGCCGCAGGCTGCTGGCATCGTTGCTCATGATTACCAGGCGGGTGTCGGACAGTTCGGTGTCTCTTTTGATTTCTTGGGCGAGTTCCCAGCCGCCGTTCGATAAGTCGGCGTCGATAAGGGCCACGGTGAAGGGCCAGTCCCGGCGTTTCTGCGAGCGGAGAATCATGAGCGCGGCCGAGGCATCCGGAACACAAGCTGTGATGGCTCCCCAGTACTCAGCGTGAGTCTGGCACAACAGGCGTTCTGCTTCGCAGCTAGTAACGATGAGAACCTTGTCCTTTGCCAAAGAGGTAAGCATTCCGGATGATTCGAGCGGCGCCTGAGCCTCCTGAACTTTCACTGGAATGGTGAAGTGGAAAGTGGTTCCCGGCCCGCCCACATCGGTCTTGTTAGTCGGGCTTTCCACCCAGATGCGGCCGCCCATCAGCTCGGTCAGTTGCTTGGCAATACTGGTACCCAGTCCAGTGCCGCCGTAGCGACGTGTGGTCGAGCTGTCCGCCTGGGTAAAGCTCTCAAAAATCCTGTCTTGAGCCTCGAGTGGGATACCTACTCCGGTGTCGGCCACCGAAAAATGTAACACCGTCTCTGCGCCAGTTGCTGACCCTTCCAATTCGACCCGAAGCAGGATCGAGCCTTCCTCCGTGAATTTGAGCGAGTTGCTGATCATATTGACCATGATCTGGCGTAGCCTAACGGGATCGCCCACTAGTTGGTTGGGGACAAGAGTATCAACGAACGGAATCAGCCTGAGGTCTTTCTCGGCGACTTTGATTGAGAGGGGGGCAAGGGCATCATAGACGAGCTCTCGAAGCAGAAAATCAACCTCTTCCAACTCCAATTGGCCGGCCTCAATCTTTGAAAAGTCCAAAATTTCAGAGATGATCTTAAGCAGATCATGGGCTGACAGACTGGCCATCTCAATGTAGTGCCGCTGTTCCGCATCCAGTTCGGTTTGCAAGGCAAGATCGGTCATGCCAATCACGCCGTTCATCGGCGTGCGAATCTCATGACTCATGTTGGCCAGAAATTGGCTTTTGGCGAGAGAGGCCGCTTCGGCCAGCCGGGCTTTCTCGATTTGCTGGAGACGGTTTCTCTCCATGCGCATTCCAAACCAGATCGTATATGACGAGAGGGCGACTACGATTGCCAGAATGACGATGCACAGAAGCGTCGTCTGAACGGTAAGGTCCTTGATCGCGGCATACTCTTCTTCAGCTTTCAAGCCAGCGCCAATTACCCAGCCCCAGGGGGCGAAGCCCCTAACGGAGGTTTTAGTGTGCGTAGAAACAGAGTGGTCGTCTTGAGACACCCAAATGTCATTGAGGATTCCGGCCTGGTTTTCTTCGGTGATGCGCGCGATAGCTTCCCACGCCGCCGGTCGCAGTTCTGGGGGAATATCGTCACCTTGGTGCTGACGTTCAGCCGGTCCATGGGAGTGCTGCAGCACGCGGCCAGCGCTGTCTATGATGCCGAAGTGATCGCTTGCGATCGGCAAGAAACGGTCTGGACTCAGCTGGCTCAGAGCGAGTTGCTGCGCCCGCTCCCTGGTCACAACGCCACTGGTCTCCATGTCGTGGTAGATTGACAGAACTTGCCAGGCGGAACTCATGAAGTTGTCCGTGAGCAACTGGCGACGCTCAATTACGTCATTCCTGAGCACCGGTAGCAGGACGCCAAAAATAACAACCGCGAACAGAAGCACGGAGGCTACCGTCGGGACGGCCACCTTGGGAATGGTCCGACGAAGATAGTCAGAGCTGCGAAACTCCGATGATGTTTCGGGCGAATAACCGATGCGATGAACTCGCCATCGGTCAAACCCGGTCATATCCTGCATGCTTCTCCCTCACATCTGATTCTGAGCTAACGGTCGACAATCGCCAGAGCGCCACATTCCAGCCGTTCGACATCCGATTTGGCCCCTTGCATAGCAAGTCATACTCCTTCGGATGATCACGAACCAGCTGTTCAGATCCCGGTAGGGCCTGCTATTGACTACGAATAAGGCGCGTTGACCACCAGCTTGCCAATCACCTCGGTTCTACATGTGCCCCAGGTTCTTCGCAGCAGCGCCCTGTTTCCCAGTTTTCACTGTATCGGCAGATTAGGAGGGGTTCTGAAATGCGGTCAGGCTGGCACCGTAGGTAATTGAAGAATTCGGAGCGAAATCGTGAAGAATCTTCGGAAATCGCTGACTGTGGCCATCTTATCAGAAGCGCCGCAAGGGGAACGATCAAAAGACGGCAAAAAAACGGGATCCGCGCTTTTTGGCACGGATCCCAGCAGATTGGATATTGTAGCAGTAGTCCGCTTAGGTCTGGAACAAGTACTGAAGCTTCATGAACACCTGGCGTTGCTGATGATGCCAACCCATTGGTTCATCCCGGGTTGTCCTATGAGATTGCTGGTAATCAAGAGTGGATCCGACATAGAAGACCGAGAACGGGCTAAGGCGATAGGTGAGCAGGGGATCAACATCGACTGCCTCTCTGAAATCATTGTACTGGAGCACCAATCGGACTGACATCTCGCGAGTGGCTTGAACTCGAAAGCGGGTGCGGGTGACAAAGCCACTATATAGCTCTGTACCATCGTCGTCTTTGCTCCGCGCGAAATTGATATTGGGCTCGATGACCAGGCGATCGAACGGTTTGAGGGTCATGGAGGCACCGGCATTCAGCGTCTTCGCGGTAGTCTGGGAAAAGTAGGCAACCCTCCTGCCGTAATCGGCGTTCAGATTGATGCTGACCATCCGGTTGGGCCGGGTTCCCAGCTGAAGTCCGGTTGACCACAAGCCGTTGTACGGGGCTCGGTCATAAGACTCTGCGCTGCGAGAGTGGAACAGACTAACATAGGACTGGGCTAGGCGCAGGTTGAAATCTACTGCAAAATTAGCAAGCGCGTTCTGGCGTATCCCATCGTAGTCCCAACGACCCTCGGTGTATATCTGCGGAGTGATGCGCTCGACGATGCCCTCATCGAAATAGATGTTGTAGCCATTCCAGAACTGCCCGTAGCGGTAATTCACGACCGGATCAAAGCCGGTTTGGGTACGATACCCGCGATCAACCTGGCTATAGGTGAGCATTGAATTCCAATTCCGACCGTTTCTACGCAATCTGGAAATGAAGGCTGTGCCCGAAAAGGATTCGCCATCGAACCCGTACGTCATTTCATCGTTCTCACCAAAAGTTTCCCCAGCCAGCCAGCCCGGCATAGCAGTGCTATCATCCGGCTCTGCGGTGTGACTGTATACGTACTGGCCGTCGAAGGAGAAGTTTCGTGAAAGGCGAATGTCGTGGTCGAAGGCTAGTATCGACCCGGAGCCGCCCCCTTCAAACCGTCGATCGGTCGCTATGAAGCCTATCTGGTGATTGTTCCCAAAAGTCTTCACTCCCCTCAGAGCGTTGGTAGTGCTCTTTCCAAGAAGGAGATTCTGAGAACTTTGGTCCATAGGAATGATGTACGGCGTGTTCTCATCGAAGGCCGTAAGGAATCCGAAGCTGGCCCCATCCGTACGCCCGGTTATCTTGGCCGCGAACTGCGGGTCATTGATAGTACGAGTGTAGAACGAGTTGAACAGAGTTCGGAAGAGATCGGCGCCTTCCTGGAAGAATGGCCGGCGCTCTGGAAAGAAGAGAGCGAATGTAGTGTTGACGTCTATCTGCGAGGCGTCCGCTTCGATCTGGCTGAAATCAGGGTTGTAGCTGCCTTCGGCCGTGACATTGGACGATATCGAGTACTTGGCACCCAGTGAAGGTTCGCCCAACACATCATCGTTGTCGAAGCTCGAACTGCCGTCGGCATGTTGGACTCTCACACCGGACTGGTTGGCGATATAGGTTGGCAGTATCTCAAGGCCGCGACCCGGCTGGACATTTTCGATTCCCTCGACAGTGCCCCACTGGCAAACCCAACACTGTTCATCCCGATCACGGGGTGCCCAGGAATATTGGTGATAACTTTCGCGGGGATGAATTCGCCAAAAATCTATCTTCCAGTTCTGAACATCGGTGGTGGGGAAGCGCATGCTCGAAAATGGAATAGCCATCTCGACCTGATAGCCGGAATCAGTGATTTTGGCGGCCGCTTCCCAGATCAAGTCATATCCGGAATCTTCGCCGGCGATGTTGGTCCAGAGCATGTCCTTCTGCACTCCGTAAGGATTGACATAGAACTCATATGCCCACGAGGCGTCGCCGTAAGTGTCAAGCATCAGACCAACGGCGTCATCACCGTGAAATTGATCGCGTTGGCACATGGTCGCCCGTATATCATCCGGATTATCATGGCAGAAGAACGCAACGTACAGTTTGTCATCGTCATAGGTGACATATGCCTCGGTCCTGACCAAGGGAGCAATTTTGTCGCCGGGGTTGCGTTCGAGAAACTGGTGAGCCCGTCCAGCCGACAGCCACGCTTGATCATCAAGCAGGCCATCAATCTCGACCGAGCTGGGGGCACGTCTGACTTGTAGCTTGGGGTTGTAAGTCGGTTCTAGGGAGGGAGCGGCTGCGGCTGCCGAGAATACGCAGAGGGCGCCGGCGAGCAGCATAAATAGACAGCGAACTGCCCTGGCAGTAACAAGATTCTTCACGGGATGAACCCTTTCTCTTGGTTGCAATAAGGCGTCAGCGAAGGCCGCCAACTCTCCTGACAATCAGGCACCGACTGGCCACTATCCTGGCTACTTCTTGAGCCCGCCTGACCAACTCGGGTTCCCATACCCGTTACCTTGTCTGTGCTCAATACGTGAGAGGCGGACAGTTTGTTTAGCAAAATATCGTACATTCGGTTTTTCCCAATCGTAGGGCTCGTCGGGTTCGCCGTAGGCCGGAGGCTGACAACGGGGGAGAGGCAAAAAAATGGAGAGGCGATTAGCCTCTCCGTCATGAGAATCGAGGTTCGGCAGCGCTCAGCACGGGACTGGCGCGGGGCCTTCCTGGAACATGAATGTCACCAGGTAAATCAAATCGGCGATATCAGGTGTACAGGAACCATCACCGTTGACATCGGTTTCGGCAAAATAGTGTTCAACACAGCCACCTGTACCGGGTTCGTCGCAAGGAGGTTCCGGTCCCTCCTGGAACATGTATGTGACCATGTAGATCAGGTCGGCTATGTCCGGGTCCTGGGAGCCGTCATGGTTGATGTCCGACCGAAATATGCAACAGCCCGGATTGCTCGCGGTTTGCTGCCAATAACCGTGGCCGAGGCCATAGTTCTCCGATGACCCCGTGCCAACCGCAATCTGGCCTACCGTTCCGCGGAGATGGTAGTTGGTCGAGCTGCCGTCGGTGGCCCCGGACGAAATCACTTGCCAGTTGATCTGCTCCCCGGTTTTTGGATCTGCGGCGTTGTCGTCAGCAAGAGTGATCCTTGCCAGGCCGAGCAGTAGCACCAAGATCAAGCTATATTTCATGGTACGGTCCTCTCAATAGTGTGACGAGCGCAATATGCGCCATCCTGTAGATATTCCCAGAAAACTCCGGAGACACTAGTTATTCTCCAGCTTGTCCAGTCGTTTGCGAAGCACTTCGTTTTCGGCCTTGAGTTCTTTGATAGCCTCAACCAGCAGCGGCGTCAAACGACCGTAGTCAACCGAGAGGGTGCCGTCCGAGTGCTTTTGTACAACTTCTGGTATGACCTCTTGCACTTCCTGAGCGATGAACCCGACATGTTGGTTGTGATCGAATTTCCGATCCGGGTATTGTTCGACTCGCCAGCGATAGTTCACCCCGCGCAAGCGATCCACCCGATCCAGCGCCTTCTCCAGCCTGTAGACGTCTTCTTTGTACCGGCCATCCGAGCAGGCCCCGATTGTTCCGGTGTAGCAAATGTTACCGTCGACATGAAGGGCTTCGGATGGAGCGGTCGTATTGATCCCCATCTTGGCTTCGATGCTGTTGGTGAGCATCGCGATGATCGGTGTCGGACCTGGTCCAGATGGACCCTGAATCGAGAAGACGCATGTATCATCATTGACCCACCATTCACCACGGGCCATGAGGTCGCTTACATCACTACCAACCTTCACCCGCCCCGGCGTGATTTTGGTTTGGATATCCGTAGCCGGGTCAGTGATCTCCATCGTCATTATTGGACCGCGATCCTTGACTGTCTCGGTGAACAATGCAAAGATCCCACCCGGCGGCTCTGGCTGCGGATTGAACATGTATATGCTGGCGCCGCTGCCCGGCGTGGCATTCATGGTCAGCACTTCGCGCCCGCCGCCTGCATCTGGGCTGTAGGTGAACATGCTGAACTGTGATTGCCATACGCTGGTTTCGCTGTTGATGTTCATTGTCATCAACGGCGGCAAAGAAGCTTGCTCCGGATAGTTCAGGGAGATACTGGCTGAGCGGAACGGTTCTGGGTCAACGCCCATTCTTACCATCGGACGGTTCTCAAGTCCCATGCTAGCGTCGAAGAACTCAAGCTTGGCGTGTCTGAAGGGCGAGGGCTCGACACCCATCCTGATATACGGGTCAAACCCCGGGGCCACGGTAGGGTCGCGAAACTCCAGACTTGACCTAAACGGAGTAGGATCGACACCCATCCGAATGCACGGATCGGGGGGAAAGTCTCCCGGTGTATAGAGCTCCAGACTGGTCTCGTCCGCATCAGAGTTTAGCTGCATCAGAGGCTGGCCTTCAAAGCCGGGACTCGGATTGTACATCATCAAGCGTCCCGCGCCGCCCTTGCCATCGGCCACAATTGACGCGATGGAAGTGCCGTCGCTTGCCTTGAAGTGCGTGTAGTCATTGCCGGTTTGGATATCGCCGTCCACTCGGGAGGCGGTCATGGCTTTCGGGACCGAACCGATTTGCGCTCGCGGTGTCATCGGGTCATCTGCGCCCACTTGAACTTCAAGGAACAGGTCATTGCCGCTGACAGTAGTCTCGCTCAGGTGCACATAACTACCGAGCAAGACGCCGAACTTACCATCGGTTGTTTGAACGTCGCTGTGTTGTTCAGTCCAGATTGCTATTCCTCCGGTCTCGCTAGTGAAAAGCCGGAAAGTGATCATGTAGAAGTCGTCAGCCACTGGTGTCCCGACTTCATCGGTCAGAAGACCTTGATAACTCATCATCCGGTCCTGAGCTACGACAGAGGCGGTCAGAATCAGCGAAACCAACAGGATCTGATAGAATCTATTCACGGTTCTTCTCCAGGTTAGATAACTAGTAAGCACTATTAACCGTAGGTATGTAAATGATCGCGTGCTGATGCCGACTCGGGTGCGGTGCAAGATGCTGCCTGGGCAGACCGACCAATATGACCAATGGATCGGTTTGCCAGCTACGGCCAATATAGTCCGTGGATGTGCAATTGTCAAGAATGCGGGAGTGACTTCAGTCGGGCGCTCACGAGACTGTCTACTCAAAAAGCAACAGGTGTGGTCGGATCTCGGATCAATGTCAGGGAGACAGAATAGGCCGGCGTTGCCGGTCAGACTTCGCGTTTGTTGCCGAGGACCTTTTTGGTGTAGACCATACGCTGGACGGCAGTGATAAAAGAAGTAGCGCCCACGATAATCAGAGCGAACTCCAGCCAGCCACCGCGAGGCCAGGACCCGACCGGGAGAAAGAACTCAGCTATCGAGCCGCCAATAATCAGAAGGAACTTCTCCAACCGGCCCATGATGCCAACCGCACAGTTTTCGATTTTTCCCATCGACTCGGCCGCCGCTCGCGTGTAGCTGGCGATAATCATACCGAAGAGGGCAAACAATCCCCAGCCCGGATGGACCGCTCCCGAGAGCGTGATGCCGGCCAGGATGAAGAACTCGCCGTACCGATCGCTGACGTGGTCGAGAATGCCGCCGAAGACGGTGCCCATATCACCGGCTCTGGCCGTGGAGCCGTCGAGCATGTCCGTGAACGAGGCCGCGATCATCCAGAAGACGCCCCAGAGCCATGATCCCTGCCAGAATACTATGCCAGAGACCATCGCGCAGACAAACGATATTGCGGTCAGAAGATTCGGAGTCAGACCCAGTTTGAGACAGATCCGTCCCAAAACCAGAAACGTATCCTCGTACATCTGCCGCTTGCGCTGATTGAAAGTCGGCGCTTTCGATTCATGACTAACTTCAGTATTGGCCATGCGGGAATATAGGGGCCTGTTTTTGGCAGGTCAATGTCGGAAACGATCAATTTCCGGACATCGTCTGGACTCCCCTCCTTCGGACCGATCCGGCCTGGCTGTCCAGGTACACCCGTTGGGCTGCTGCCGACCACGGGGATGAAGAGAGAGGCTTTGCCCGCCTGCCGACCGATCTGCTCCAGAGGTACCAACACGCCGGCCGGACTGCGATGGTCTATTACATTAGATGATTGACTTTGCTGACGCTCTTCTGGATATTGCCCCATGTTTATCGACTACGTAGAAATCGAAGTTGCCGGTGGAAATGGCGGCCATGGCTGCATTTCCTTCTGTCGCGAGAAATACATTCCGAAGGGTGGCCCCAACGGTGGCGATGGCGGTCGGGGAGGGAGTGTCATGGCTGTCGCCGATATCAACCTGAAGACCTTGCTGGACTATCGCTATAAGCGGAACTACCGGGCGGAACATGGCCACGGGGGGGAGGGTTCTCTCAAAACCGGTCGCTCTGGGCAAGACACTGTCTTGCGCTTGCCGGTCGGCACAATTGTGACCGATCTCGATACCAACCAGCCGCTGGCTGATCTGGATACCGACGGCGGGCAGGTGGCCTTGGCCTCCGGTGGCAAAGGTGGTCGCGGCAACACTCACTTCAAATCAGCCGTGCGTCAGGCCCCCCGCTTCGCTCAGGATGGCCGACCAGGCGAATCCCGGCGCCTATCGCTGGAACTCAAGCTGTTGGCCGACGTCGGTCTGGTCGGGCTCCCTAATGCTGGCAAGTCCACCATTTTGGCAGCCTATTCAGCCGCCCGTCCCAAGATTGCCAACTATCCTTTTACGACGCTGGTGCCGAATCTGGGCATCGTCAAGCTGCGGGAATACAAGTCCTGCGTCATGGCCGATATTCCGGGCCTCATCGAGGGCGCCGCTGAGGGTAAGGGACTCGGGCACCGTTTTCTGCGTCATATTCAGCGCACCAGCTTGCTGGTCTACGTGATTGATATCAACGAGCCCGACATAGACAAGACCTATCGCGAATTGCGTGGGGAGCTGCTGGCTTTTGAACCGTCTCTCCCTGAGCGGCGATCAATTGTGGTCATCACCAAGATCGACACGGTTTCGGACGAGGACTTGGGGCAACTGCAAGCATCCCTGCCGGATGACTATGTCTATATTTCGGCCGTCGCCCACCGAGGGGATACGCAATTCATACAGAGGATTGAACGGGAACTTGACCAACAATGATCTGCAACTCAGACTGACCTCGGCCATGGCGCTGTTGGCTGTTCCGGGAGTGGGACGGGAGCGCTATCGCCACCTGGTTCGCACGTACGGCAGTCCCGGCGAAGTAGCGCGGGCAGACCTGAGTAGCTTGGAGAAAGTTCCCGGCATTTCACGTCGGATTGCCTCGGCTATCATCGAGAATTACGACGAGTCGACCGCCCGCGAGGAAGCATCGCAAGTAGTCCAGTTGGGCTGGCAGGTCATGTTTCAAGGGGACGATGACTACCCCCAGCGGCTGAGTCAGATCGACGACGCGCCGCCGGTGTTATTCGGACTTGGTGATGCTCCGGCGACCCTGGAGCGCACTATCGCCATCGTTGGTACGCGCCGGCCCACTGGCCGAGGGCGATTGTTCGCTCGCGATCTCGCAGCCGCCCTCGCCCGAGCCGGTATTACCGTCGTGTCTGGCATGGCCGAAGGGATCGATACCGCCGCTCACCAGGGGGCCCTGGAAGGCGGAGGAAGAACCGTGGCTATCTGGGGAACATCTCTCGACATAGTCTATCCTACGTCCAATCGCACCTTAGCCGATCGTATTAAACGTTCGGGTGGGATCTACTCCGAGTACCCGCCGAAGACCCGTCCGGCCCGGATTACATTCCCAGAACGCAACCGGATTATTTCCGGATTATCGGAGGGGATTATCGTAGTCGAGGCGGGCAAACGATCAGGCGCCCTGATTACTGCCCGCCAAGCTCTGGAGCAAGGTCGTGAAGTCTTTGCGGTGCCTGGCCCTCCGGGGGCTCTCGTGAGCGAGGGGACCAACGCCCTTATCAAGGCCGGAGCCCACCTGCTGACCGAAGCCGAGGATGTGTTTCTGCACCTGCCGCGTCTTATAGGCGAGATTCGGCCGCGCCGCTTTCAAGGACTGGAAGATCTTACGGAGCCCGAAAAGAGCCTGGCCGAGCTATTGTCAGAGGGACCGGCACAGATCGACCATCTGGCCCGGACGCTCAATCAGCCGATACCGGAAGTGATGGAGCTACTGTTGGCTCTGGAGCTGCGGGGCGTAGTGCGAGAGCTTTCGGGCAAGCGATTCACTCTGGTGGAGTAGGCGATATGATCCAGAAGACCGTCACGATTGTCAACAAGCTGGGTCTCCACGCCCGTCCCTCGGCGCAGTTGGTCACAATAGCCTCGCATTACAAAGCTGAGATCTACTACACCAAAGGGGAACTGCGCGTCAACGGCAAATCGATCATGGGCGTAATGATGTTAGCGGCCGAAAAAGGCTCCCAGCTGGTGATCGAAGTCGATGGTGCAGACGAGCAGGCCCTCCTGGATGCGATCAGCCAGGCCATAGCTGACGGTTTCAGCGAACTGGCCTGATATTAGACTTGCCTCCGAACGCTCTTGGACTTACTTTCGCTGCGATAGGAGGAGTCTGCGTTTCACACTGAACCGAAGGGGAAGCGTTGGCCGCCAGGAGGAAGACTGTAAAAGGGTTCCCAATATCGGGTGGGATAACGCTGGGGACCGCACGTGTGGTGCTGCCTGGTTCTGTACCGGTGGCCGAGGTGAAGATTTCTGCCTCGGAGGTTTCGCGCGAAATCGAGGCTCTCGAATCGGCCGTCGCGAAAACTGTCTCAGAGCTGCGCAAGCTGCGGGAGTCGATCTCGGTTGGCATGGGTGGTCCAGTTGGGAAGATCTTCGACGCTCAGTTGCTGATGGCCAGCGATCAGGAGTTCATCAAGCAGGCCAAGCAGAAGATCCGTCAGAGCAAGCGCAACGCTGGCTTCGTCTACAACCAACTCGTCAGGACCTCCATCGCACCGCTGAGAAGCTCGCACGATCATTACATGCGCCAGACCGCTCTTGATATTGAAGCAGTCGCCGACCGGGTGCTGTCCCGTTTGACCGGATACGATACGCTGGACTTGAACATCCCCCCTAATACGATCCTGGTTGGCAAGAACTTCGGTCCGGGAGAGTTGCTGAGATATCGCCGTCTGAAGGGGGTCGGTTTCATCGTCAGCGAAGGTGGGGCAGACTCGCACATGGCCCTCATCTCCCGAGCCCTGTTGCTACCCGTCGTCCTGGCTGCGGATGCCTGGACTTCCATTCCCAACGACGCCCGTGTCATCCTGGACGGTACGACCGGCAGAATTATCGTTCATCCCGCCGATGACGAGTGGTCTGAGTACAAGAAGCTCCGGAAGAGACAGGGCACAGCCCTCATCACTCGGATCAGACGCCTGCCCGAAATCCCGCCCCTGACGCTCGACAATTGTCCGGTCGGGATCGCTGCCAATCTCTCCCTCCCAGGGCCGGCTGATGACATCATCGCTAGCCAGAACATTCCGGTAGGACTATATCGGACCGAGTTCATGTACCTCGTCGAGGGCCGGTACCCGGATGAGGAGTCCCAGTACGAGTCTTATCTGAATATCTCGCGTCAGTTCTCCAAAACTTCGGTAGTGCTGCGTACTTTCGATATCGGCTACGACAAAGTCGCTGACAATGACTGGCCATACGAAGGCAATCCCGCCCTTGGCTGGCGCGGTATCAGGGCTATGCTGGATATGGCTGATGTCTTCAAGACTCAGATTCGGGCCATTCTGCGGGCTTCAACCGCCGGCAATCTCAAGATAATGCTGCCTATGGTCGCTACGCTCAATGAGATAGATAGGGCCCGCAAGCTGATCTCCCAGGTCAAACTGGGTCTGAGGCGAGAGCGAATTCCGTTCGATGAGAACATCCCCTTAGGAATAATGGTCGAAATACCGGCGGCGGCGTTGATTGCCGACGCTCTGGCCCGCAAAGTGGACTTCATGTCGATCGGGACCAACGACCTGACCCAATATACGATGGCGGCCGACCGTATGAACCAGCGGGTGGCCCACCTGTACGATCCTTTCAACCCAGCGGTGCTGAACCTGATCCATCTCACCGTCACTGCTGGGCGCAAGCACGGTGTGCCCGTCTCAATCTGTGGCGAGATCGCCGGGGATCTTTTGGCGCTGCCGTTGTTCATCGGTATGGGCGTGACCACCTTGTCGATGGGTCCGCATCTCATCTACGACCTGTGTCAGATGGTCAGCAAGATTGACTCGCGTTTGGTGCGCCACCTCGTCGGCGCGGTTATAACCAGTAGTTCCTCCAAATCGGTCCGCCGCAAACTGGAGAACTTCCGGTCGGAAATTGAAAAGTAGGCCCAGTAACATATAAGGACTAGAAAATTGGCTGATATTGATGTAGTTGAACAAGTAAGGGCGCTCGATCCCGCCAACATGTACAATGCGATTTTTGATTTGCCTGAGCACATGGCCGAGGCTTCTCGCATTGCTTCGATGTGGAAGATCCAACCGGCCGATTTTGCCGATCCCAGAAACATTGTCGTGGTCGGGATGGGGGGATCCGCTATCGGTGGTGACATGGCCCTTTCGATGATCAGTTCGAAGCTAATGGTGCCGCTTCAGATCTGTCGTCACTACGAACTACCCGAGTACGTCGATGACGAAACGCTCGTCATCGCCTCATCCTATTCCGGAAACACGGAAGAGACTATCGCAGCCGTAGAAGATGGCCTGGCCCGCAAGGCCATGATTGCCGCCATCACTACCGGTGGAATGCTCAAGGACATCTGTGAGATTAACCAGGTTCCTTGTTGCCAGATCCCGCCGGGACTGCAACCCCGCGCCGCAATTGGATACTCTTTGGTCCCCATGATGCTCTTTCTGGAGAAGATTGGCCTGGTGGCCGGTTTCAGCGGTGAGCTGAAGGATGCGATTGTGACCCTCCAGAAATTCCGCGAAGTTTTCATCGAAGATCTTCCGGTAGAGCAGAATCCGGCCAAGAACCTGGCCAGCAAATTGATCGGTAAGATTCCGATCATTTACAGTGGACCCTCGCTGACCTCTGCGGCGGGTACGCGATTCAAGGCCCAGCTTTGTGAGAATGGCAAGCACCTCTCCTTCACCAACCAGTTCTCAGAGTTCACTCACAACGAGCTGGTGGGCTGGTGCGAGTCAATAGAGCCGTACAAGGACTACCTGGCCGTGATAATCTTGCGCGATGCTGAGGATTTGCCCCAGATTCGTAACCGCATGAATATTGTCCGTGACCGGATCAAGGGCCTGGGTGTGGATGTGATCGAGGTACACTCCAAAGGGACATCCCGGATGGAGCGCCTGTTCAGTCTGGTGCAGGTGGCCGACTTCACCTCGTATTACCTGGCGGTTCTGGGTGACAAAGACCCTTCCCCGGTTGAGGCGATCGAGGATCTGAAGGCGCAACTGGCCGGTTTCCGACCTGGTGTTGGAGCTTGATAAGTGATCTCACGCACAGGGGCTATCGACGACTTGTGTCAGGGGCATCCGGACCTGCTTAGCTTTCTCATTGAGCACGGACTACCGTGTATCGTGTGCGGCGAGCCCTTCTGGGGTACGATCGAGGAACTGGCTGTCGGCAAGGGATGGGATGACGCCTGAATTGATGCCCTGGTTGGAGAGTTCAACAGTCGCTAACTACGAAAACGGGACAAGGTGCCTAGGCACTACGAGTGCGCGGCACCACAACATCAAGATGATCACAGCAATCGGTAATCCGGTTTACGACTACATCAAGACAAAGAAGGTGGTTCCTGACGGTCGGGTGCTCTCGGGCTGCTCGACCAACGCCGCCCTGGCGCTGGCCAAGATGGGTGCTAAGGCAAGGCTGGTGGGGGCTATCGGCAAGGACTACCGGGACCATTTTGCAGGCGAGCTGGACAAACTCGGTATTGAGTACCGCATCGTCGAGTCGGACGAAACCGGCGGTTTTTCGCTCATTTATTACGACGATGTTGGTAACCGTACTCTGGATCTGCTCGGACGAGCGGCAAGTATCAATCCCTTGCCAGCGGAGTGGTACAACGACTCTGAGGCCATCCTGATCGGACCGATCCTGCGAGAAGTCTCGTTTGAGCATCTGCGCCAGATACGAAAAGAGTTCCGCGGCCTGTTCTTCTGCGATCCGCAGGGATTGCTGCGCGGGGCGGACGACAAGGACCGCATCTACCATGAGAAAGTCGACGGTATCGAGGAGATTCTCGGCCTGTTTGATATCGTCAAACCGAACGAGCTGGAAGGTCACATCCTAACCGGTATCGACTGTCGTCAGGACCCCTACGAAGCCGCCCGGATCATCAAGTCCTGGGGGCCAAAAATCGTCATCGTCACGCTGGCCGAGCTTGGCTCGGTAGTATATGACGGTCGCGACATGATCGATATCCCACCCTTCAGTATTGATCTGCTCGACTCGACCGGAGCGGGCGATACTTATATGGCCGGATTCACCTTCGAGTATCTGAAGTCTGGTGGTGATCTTAGACGATCCGGCTGCTTTGGGTCGTGCACATCATCGGTCATGATCGAGAACACCGGACCAGATTTTTCAATGACCGAGGATATGATCCGCGAGCGCCAGGAAACTCTCCTTGCCAGGACCAGCTTCAAAGTAGATGTCGGCGTCAATCGGTGACAGAGTCTGTGACGCCTTCACCTTCCGGACCCCTGACGGTCAGGGCCCACCCTTTAAGCCCGGATGCCATCGAATAGGAACGATACCAGGTACTCGCCCGTTCGACGGGCCGGGCGATGGCGCCGGGAGTACTGACGCCGCACCAGCGCCCCCAGCACCAAGGATGTCAATTGGCCCGTGAGTTCAACCTCGACGTCGCCCCTAATCTCTCCTGTTTCCTCTCCCCGGCGGATGATATCGGTCACGTAGTCACGGAAGTGGCGTTCCAGATCGATTCCCTCTAGGGTGACGGCGGCGTGGTCCAGGGCCCGAGTCACGAACAAGTAGAACCGCTCCTCGGCGGCAAACATTCGCGAGTTGACCACCAGAGCATGATACAAGTACTGCAGGCGGTCACTGGCTCTGGCTCCCTGGTCGCTATGCCTGATTTCGGCGGTGAGGCGCTCCAGGTAGTCATCAAAGACAAGCACGGCGAATTCCAGAAGGTGCGACTTCGATGGGAAATACTGGAAGAACGAACCCTTCGAAATGCCCGCTTTGTGGCATAGTTCGTCAATGGCCAGACCATCATAACCGAATTTCCCGAAAAGCTCGATCGCGGCCCGGTAGATCCTTTCCTTCTTCTCCGGCATCAGACGGCGAAAAGTGTTGCCCACCAGACCCCGCCCAGCCAATCCAGCGATCAGGTTCTCATCAAGCAAAGGGCACTCCACATTGTGTCACGTATGAGTCAATTGATGACCAATTAGTCATAATTGATATACTAATACTATAGAAGTAGCTTCGCAAGTCAATTATTGTTTGACAGTCCGTCGGCACTCGCTAAATTGCGTGCAAATTATGACTATGATCGGTTCGTACTTAAGAAGGGATTCAGGAGAATGGGAAAACTAAGAGTCGCGATTATCGGTGTGGGCAACTGTGCTTCCTCGCTGGTGCAGGGAGTGGAGTTCTACAAGAAGGCCAAGGATGATGATCAGATTCCGGGATTGATGCACGTCAACCTGGGTGGCTATCATGTCCGTGATATTGAGTTTTCGGCTGCTATCGACATCGACAAGAACAAGGTTGGCAAAGACCTTTCCGAGGCTATCTACACCAAGCCGAACAACACCTTCAAGTTCTGCAATGTCAAGAAGACCGGCGTCAAGGTCCATCGTGGCATGACCCACGACGGTCTGGGATACTATCTGTCGCAGGTGATTGAAAAGGCTCCGGGCGACACGGTTGATATCGTCAAGCTTCTTAAGCAAACCAAGACAGATGTTGTGATCAACTATCTCCCGGTTGGCTCGGAAGAAGCGACCAAGTGGTATGTCGAGCAGATTCTGGAAGCTGGCTGTGGTTTCGTTAACTGTATCCCGGTCTTCATCGCCAGAGAGCCGTACTGGCAGAATCGCTTCAAAGAGAAGGGTCTGCCGGTTATTGGGGATGATATCAAGTCGCAGGTTGGCGCGACCATCGCCCACCGCGTGCTCACTCGCCTGTTCTTGGAGCGGGGCGTTAAGCTTGAGCGGACCAGTCAGCTTAACGTCGGTGGCAACACGGACTTCCTGAACATGCTGGAACGCTCCCGCCTGGAGTCCAAGAAGATCTCCAAGACTAATGCGGTAACCAGTCAGCTTAACTATGATATCGGTGCCGGCAATGTTCATATTGGTCCGTCTGATTATGTCCAGTGGCTCTCCGATCGCAAATGGGCGTACATCCGTATGGAAGGCACGACGTTTGGCAATGTGCCGCTCAATCTCGAGCTGAAGCTCGAAGTCTGGGATAGCCCCAATTCGGCTGGCGTTGTGATTGATGCCATACGTTGCTGCAAGCTGGCTCTCGACAACGGCCTCTCCGGCGCTCTCATTGAGCCCTCATCCTATTTCAAGAAGTCACCGCCGGTGCAGTTCACCGACGATGAAGCGCGTATAATGGTGGAAGAGTTCATCACCAAGTACGGCTGGAAGCAGACTACTGCTCGCAAGCCGGCTAAGGCTGGCGGGAAGCGCAAGCTGACCATGAAAAAACCAGCGAGTGACGCCAAAAAGATGACGCCGCGCAAGATCGTGAAGAAGGCCATTGCCAAAACCAAGCCGACCTCGAAAAAGCGCCTGGTGAAGGCAAAAAAGTAGTTTCATAGGCCTTACCATTTGAGTAGTTTGACCGGCGACCTTAGTGGTCGTCGGTTTTTTTTGGGCACGATTATGGGGCAAGTAGACTGTCATGGTTCCCGGTAACAAGAGTGGTTTCTTCGTGACTTTTGAGGGCATTGATGGCTGCGGAAAAACGACCCAGGCCATTTTGACCAGTCGTCTCCTGGAAGCCCACGGTCACAAGGTCAAACTACTTCGAGAACCGGGTTCGACCCGTGTCGCCGAGCGCATTCGTGACCTATTGCTGGACAAGGACCTTGACATCAATCCACTGACTGAACTCTTGCTTTATGAAGCGGCCCGGGCCAGTATCACAGCGGCCGAGATTGCTCCCTGGCTGTCCGCTGGCAACGTCGTCATTTCTGATCGTTTCTACGATAGTACGACCGCCTATCAAGGTTATGGGCGCAAACTGGATATCGGTATGGTGCGGCGTCTCAACCGGATCGCTGTGGCCGGCCTCGCGCCTGATTTGAGCCTATTTTTCGATGTTGATCTGGCCACCGCTCAGAAACGCCGCAAGGAAACTCCGGATCGCCTGGAGTTGCAGTCGAGTGCCTTTTTTCGGCGGGTGCGGCAGGGCTTTCTCGATATCGCTCGCTCCGAAAGGCGGCGTGTGAAAGTCATCGACGCTTCCCAGCCGATTGAGGATGTGTTCGCTGATGTGAAGAGGATCCTGGCCCGCCGGATAGATCTCAAATGAACGCTTCTTCACCGGTCGACCGCCGCGAAATCCTGCTGGCAACTCTGTTTCTGACCCTCCTAGTGCTCTTGTGCGGCTCTTTGGCCATCTACGTATTGTCGGATCCAGGTGTGCAGAGGGGCTATCATCTCACCAATGCGGCCTACCAGATTGAATCCTGGTACCACGAACCCGTGGACTGGTCCGCAGCGGTTCAGGGCGCCCAGCGCGGCATGGTAGGCATGCTCGATCGCTTTTCCGGGTTCGTCTCGGACGCAGAGTTTGACCAGATGCACGAGGATCAGTCGGGTGGCTATTCGGGCATCGGTATCACTATCATACACCACGATCTGGGCTTGCTGGTTCTCAATGTGCGTGAAGGAGGGCCTGCCTACGAAGCTGGAATGTTGCCCGGCGATATCATCACCCGGGCCGACTCGGTCGAGTTGAGAGGACTTGCCGTAAGCCAGTCATCGCGGCGCCTGCGCGGGGACGACGCG
>CAZHDS010000029.1:0-21922 GCA_964531495.1 uncultured Ignavibacteriales bacterium | reverse complement strand
ACATAGGGGAGACCATAAATGAAAGCATGGGGCAGCATGGTCGTGTGAAGAGCGGTATCAAAAACGGCCACCTGCGGCACTTTTGGGAGGATCTTCTGGCAGGCCGTAATTCCCCGAATGTTATGCGGATTGTGTAGCGGAGCCAGTTCGATCAATGACCTCAGGGTCGTCATGAGGTCAGCCGTAATCAAGACCGAATCGCCAAATTGCTCGCCCCCATGGACCACCCGATGACCGACCGCTTGGATTTCCGACATGTCCTCGATGACGCCATGGTTCTTGGAAGTCATGACCGCCACGATGTGCTCGATGGCATTGATGTGATCGAGAATTTCTCCAGTGATAGTCACTTCGTCACGTCCGGCGGGCTTGTGGGCCAGTAGAGCGGCAGACATGCCGATCCGTGTAACTGAGCCTTTGGCCAGGGCAATTTCAGTTTCGGTATCGACGAACTGATATTTGACGGACGATGATCCGCAGTTGATAACGAGAACCTTCATGACTCTTCCTGCCCTATCTTTCGTAGCTTGCGGCCTTCTTCGTTGCTGATGCGGTTACCTTCATCATCATAGAAGAAGAATCCTCGCCCAGTCTTGACACCCAGTCTGCCGGCCCGAACCATCTTGCGCAGCAACGGACACGGGTTGTACTTGTGCTCGGATAGCTCGCCCAACAGGTTTTCCATCCAGGACATGATGACGTCAAGCCCCATCATGTCGGCCAGGGCGAGCGGGCCGATATTGAACCCGAAGCCCAGCTTCATGGCACGGTCGATGTCATCGGCCGTGGCCACGCCTTCCATCAGGACGTGCATCGCCTCGTTCATCAAAGGCACGATAATGCGTGTCGTTACATAGCCCGGGTACTCGTTTACCGTGATCCACTTCTTGTTCAGGAGTTCGGCAAACTCAACTGCTTTGGCAAATGTCTCATCATCGGTCTTGAGCCCCTTCACGATCTCGACCAGCGGTATTTTTGTCACCGGGTTGAGAAAATGCATGCCGATGATCTTGCGCGGCCGGTCAGTGGCGGCGGCAATCTCAGAGATTGAGAGTGTACCAGAGTTGGTCATTAACAGGGCATTGGGTTGGCAGATGCCGTCGAGTCTTGCGAACAGCTTCTTCTTGGCCTCTAGATTCTCTGGAATACACTCAATCAGGATCTCGGCATCTTCGGCCTGCGAGAGGTCCGAGGAGGGAAAGACTCGGGCCAGGATCGCCCGTTTGTCTGACTGCGTCAGACCCCATTTGTGGATTTCTCTGTCAATCGACTCCGATATCCCTTTGACCCCCTTTTGGGCCAGCTTGGTCGTCTGGTCGATTAACAGGACATCGTGACCAGCGGTGGCAATCGCCTCGGCCAACCCTTGACCCATGACGCCTGCTCCGACAACCATAATCTGTGTATTAGCCATTTGCCTTTCCTTGCGACCACCCGGCCGCCTGGTGAACTCTCGAACTCATCGGGCACCCAATATATACGGTCCTCCCCGAGGGGCAAGCCGATATTTGGACTATCGACAAGATATCCGGTATAATTACACAGAGAGGGGTAACTCCCCTTTGTTAGCAATTGACAATCGATGCGCAGGCCGTTATAGATTGAGCACACGGACCATTTCGGAAGGACTGTTTTATGCCTCTGATAGCCAGAAATACCCTGATACTGATAGTCTTCAGCCTGATCGCAGTTGGCACCGCTTCCGGAGTGGCGCGGGTGGCAAAGCGATACACAACCCTGGAGTTTCTAGGCGGCTATTCCACCCCGGTGGGCCAATTCGATGGCATCGGGCCGTTCAATTTCGATGATGACGCTGGCCGACGATTCGAGATTGATGCTGCCAATGTTTACGACCCATCCGCTCACTTTGGCATCACTCTAGGTCGCCTTTTCAATCGCAAGATGTGGCTGGGCGTCGGATTTCGGTACACCCGTCCGGCTCCGGTCGATACGTTTTTCGTGGACGACTTCAACTATTTCTATATTGCGGACCCACCGACATTCAATCAGTACGACCTGGATGTCAGCTTCCATTACCTGTTCACCGACATCAGCCAGCAGCGACTGGCGCCTTACATCGGCGCAGGAATGAGGGCCGGACTGACGTCGTTTGGCTATGAGGGGTGGGACTCGGAGGCGGAAGTCAATTTGGCCCTGGCTGTCAACGGTGGGATCGAGGTGAAACTGCTGGAGACCACGGCGAAACGGACCTTTCTCACTGTGGTGTCGAACAACAGTTATGAGTACTGGGTATCGGGAAATCGTCCCCGGTATCTGAATCTTGGACTGGCGCTCAAATACTACTACCGGCTCTAATCGCGGTAGCTTGCTCGATCCATGTCGATAACTCCAACGTGAAAGTGATAAATGCGTAGTCTATCTGTGTCCCGACAAACAATGTGGCAATTGTCACAGGTTCTGCTGGCGATCTATATCGGCCTGGGCCTGTCGGGGTGTGACCCTGACGAAATCGCTTACCCCGAACGACTGGTGGCTCTCGACGGTGAGTACTACCTGGGCGAGATGGGCGGCGCCGTATTGGAACCCGAGCTTCGCTTCGCAGTGCTGAATAAGTATCGCGCGAAAGTCGTTGGAGCCGTAATTCAGCTGAGTCTTCTGGAAGGTGATGGCACCCTGTCGGCTGATTCCGTCATCGCTGGCCCCGACGGCATTGCGACCGCCGGATACAGTTTCTCCGGGGATCTCGGCCATGCAGTGATCGAGGCTATCGGGCGCAACGGAGCCGACACGATTGATGTTGTCCTGCGCGCCAATACGCTCGTTCCCGGAGAGAACGGTCAGGGCCAATACGTCTTGCTGGATGACCTCTATTCGGATGTAGTAGCTATCAACGGCCCGCCCGCCAGAGTTGATTCCATTGGCACCATCGCGGTGGCCATCTATGAGGCAGAGTTGGGCATGGTGGTGATATGCTATGACGTTGACTTCGATGGCGTCCTTCCCCCCAACGCGCCCGTATACGGGGTCATAGTTGTCGATTCTGTCTACTGGCAACCGCCCGATTCAACCACCAAGAGCGCTCGGTATGGGGGAATGACGGCCGATTCGATCGGCATCGGGTCATCTTACTACGCCGATGTTGTGCCGATCTACGGCAACGCCGATCACATCTATCAGGATACGTCGGATCTGGTTCTGAAAATGGTGTACGACAATCTCTTCCTTGCGTTCTGGTGCGACCCGATTGACACTTCGGTCTTCCAGATCGACATCTTCGAGGACTTCGATACATCCGTGTTTGGTGCCCCTGTCACTCCTCCCGAAAACCTTGGCCGCATGGTTCAAAGAATGGTAGCTTCCCGACCCAAATGAGGTTTAGGTTCGGATTCTTCCCATCGCGGAATTCTTCATTGCGCCTTGACACATCTTGGCCGACTTCCTATATTCGCCGCGATGCCAAGTGCAAGTTATTGAACGGAAAGGAATTTGTAGGATGAAGACGTTTCTGATCATTGTTGCGGCCGGCCTGATGGTCTTGCCGATGGCCTGTTCCAGCAACGGCGATGCTGGCCAGGGGGAGAAGGAGACTTCTCAGGAGTCCGTCGCCAAGCGCCCTGACGACACCAAGGGAGACAACATGAACGCCTCTGATCCAGCCGACATGCGGCACGCTATCCGTAATGAAGACAACCAGTTTGTCACAATCCAGACCGATTTTGGTGACATGGTTTTGGAACTGTATCACGATGTTGCTCCAGGTCACGCTGATTCATTTGCGGCTCGGTCCGCCGAGGGATTCTATGACGGCCTCACTTTCCATCGTATCATAAGCGGTTTCATGATCCAGGGTGGCGATCCGCAGGGAACCGGCATGGGCAACGCTGGCTACTATCTTGATGCTGAATTCAGTGATATCAAGCACTTAGAGGGCACGCTTTCTATGGCCCGCTCCCAGAATGTCAACTCAGCCTCGTGTCAGTTCTTCATCTGTCTGGGCCCGGCCGGGAATCTGGATGGCCAGTACACTGTTTTTGGCCAGCTAATCAAGGGCTACGATGTCCTGCGCAAGATCGGTGCGGTCGAAGTCATGGCTCCGCCGAACAATCCGCGCGAAAAATCCAAGCCAGTTGAGGACTTCCGGATGCGTAAGCTCTTCCTGTCAGACGTCGAGGGTGTCCCTCTCGAAACGGAATAAGTCCTTTCAACGAATCAACGGGACGGCGGTCTTAGAGGCCCTGTCCCGTTTCTTTCGCACTGCCTCAAGTGGAACTTGGGGCGTCAATCTTCGTTAAGTGAGAGAGTGAATCCTCAATCCTTAGTCATATTGGGTTCAACCGGCTCCATCGGCCGTTCGACCCTCGACGTTGTGTCCCAGCATCCGGGCAGTTTTGGCGTGATCGCCCTGGCGGCCTACTCCAATGCTGCCCTTCTGGCTGAGCAGTGCCGAAACTATCATCCTGAGCATGCCTGTCTGGTTGATGTCTCCCGTCGGGACGAGCTGGAGCAGGCTCTTGCTGGCGTAGAAATCGAGTTCCATTATGGGCTCGACGATCTAGTCGCTCTGGCCGAGCTGCCGGAGGCGCAGACGGTCGTCAACGCAGTTGTCGGGGCGGCTGGTATGCATGCGTCGCTGGCGGCCCTCAAGGCAGGCAAGCGCCTGGCGCTGGCGAACAAAGAATCGCTCGTCGCCGGGGGACCGCTCTTTCCAGAGATCATTGAGAGATCCGGCGGGATGATTTTGCCGATCGATTCGGAGCATTCGGCCATTTGGCAGGCACTTCAGGCCGGGCGCAAAGAAGATCTGCAGAGAATCATCATCACGGCCTCGGGGGGACCATTTTTGCGTCTGCCCGCCAAGGAATTTGAGCATATAACAGTCGAACAAGCCCTGGACCATCCGACCTGGAAGATGGGGCCCAAAATCAGTATCGATTCTTCCACTTTGGCCAACAAGGGATTGGAAGTTATCGAGGCCGTCGCACTCTTCCAGGTGCCAGTTGAACAGGTGGCTGTGGTCGTTCATCCTCAATCGATCGTGCATTCTATGGTGGAATTCAAAGATAGCTCTATAATCGCCCAGATGTCTCAGCCAGATATGCGTCTGCCCATAACTCTCGCCCTGTTCTGGCCCGAGCGAGTGCAGTCTGATTTTGGTCACCTGGCTTTTGATTCCAGGCTGGACCTTTCCTTCGAGCCGCCTGATTTGGAGCGCTTCCCGGCTCTGAGGCTGGCCTTTGAGGTAGCCCGGGCAGGGGGGACAGCTCCCGCAATATATAATGCTGCTAATGAAGTTGCAGTTGAGTCATTTCTCAACAGAAGTGTAAAATACACTGATATCAGTAGAATTATCGAATCTGCTGTCGACAAAATTGATGTTGTGTACGTTCCCCAGCTGGAGGATATTATCGAAGCCGATCGAAAGGCCCGCACGGTGGCGGCCAACGAAGTAGGAGCCCTGGCATGACGGCAGTACTGTCTTTCATTTTTGTTCTTGGTGTGCTCGTATTCATTCACGAGTTGGGACATTTTCTTGTCGCCAAGTGGGTGGGCGTGCGAGTAACGAAATTCTCCCTTGGATTTCCACCAAATATCTTCGCCCGCAAGGTGGGGGAGACGACTTATTGTATCGGCCTCATTCCGCTTGGCGGATTCGTCAAGATGGCGGGCGATAATCCGGTTGAGGATCGTCATGGTGAAGCTGACGAGTTTCTCTCGAAGTCAATCGGTCAACGAGCTGCCGTTATCTTAGCCGGTCCGTTCATGAACTATGTGCTATCGATTGCTCTCTTGATTGGCATATATATGTTCTCCGGCACACCGCTAACTGACGACAGTCATATCTACGTCGGCGACATTTCCGCCGATGGACCAGCGATGCATGCCGGCTTGCAAGCGGACGATGAGATCATTGCCATAGATGGTGAAGCTGTGACGAACTTCGACTCCCTGCGAGTGCGGATCAATGCTCGTCTGGAACAGCCACTCACCCTTACCTGGGTGAACGCGGGCGATACCATCAGCCGTGAGATGACCACGATGGTGACTACCGTTCCGAACGCCGAGGGAGGTCATGATTCGCTTGGCATAATAGGTTTCACCCAGAAGATCATCGGATATGAGAAGATGGGCGTAGGAGAGGCGATCGGCACTGGTTTCATCACGGCTCACGTGATTGTCTATGAAACCCTCAATTTCTTCCGGCGTTTTGCCACCGGCCAGCTCTCGCCGAAACTGATCGGTGGTCCGATATTCATCGCCCGGCAATCGGGCCGAGAGGCTCAGAAGGGTGCCTCCAGCCTGTTCTTCTTCATGGCCCTGTTGTCAGTAAATTTGGCCGTCATAAATATTCTGCCGATTCCGATTCTCGATGGCGGACATCTGATCTTCTTGATTGTGGAGAAAATCAAAGGCGGACCAGTCTCGATTGAGACTCTTGCTCGGGCTCAGCAAGCAGGACTGATTGTCCTGCTGGTTACGCTCGTATTTGTAACCTACAACGACATCCTGCGCGTATTCAGTGGGCACTAGTAATGAGAAGTGAAAATCACAGCGCCTTAGTGACCGTCCTCGTATGCGAGGATCCCTGGGATGTAATGGCGCCCGAACATCGTTCATCGTGGCGGAAGGCATAGACGGTATGGCACAGAATCCGACAGCACCCGGATCGGCCTGGGAGAATTTCAAGCAGATAGGTATCGCAGTGGCGCTGGCTATTCTCATCAAGACCTCAATCGTAGAGGCGTACAAGATTCCGTCCCCCTCGATGTGCGATACGCTATTGGTGGGCGATTTTCTGCTGGCCAACAAATTCATCTATGGTGCCCGCTTCCCTCTGGTTGATTGGCAGCTACCAGCTTTGCGTGACCCGGTACCTGGTGACATTGTGATTTTCATCTATCCTCGGGACGGTGTTACGAAGTACATCAAGCGTTGCGTGGCTGTTGGTGGCGACACGATTCTGGTGAAAGACAAGCGGCTTTTCGTCAACGGTGAGCCATTTCCCGACCCGGAGTTTTCAAAATTCGATCGGGAGCAAGTCTATGCTCGCGGCCCCGGCGGAACCAATACCGCCGACAATTATGGGCCGTATGTAGTGCCGCCCGGTCACTACTTCATGATGGGTGACAACCGGGACAATTCCTCAGATTCACGTTTTTGGGGATCGGTGCACCGCCGTTTGGTTCTGGGCAAGGCCATGATGATCCATTGGTCGTGGGACGATTCTATCGCGCCATCGCCGGAAGTCTCTCTGAGCGACCCGATGTCAATCCCTCGAGTATTCGCCTATGACGCGATCCATTTTTTTGAGAAAGCCCGCTGGACCCGCTTGCTGAATGTAGTGGACTAGGCGCCGCCTCCCCAGCCATGGTCGACAAGTCAGACTCAAGCACCGACCTCGGTGCGGTCATCGTCTGAGGGCGGCGTAACCAAGGATCGCCCGGAAGCGTCTGGTGTATAATGACGTGAGCAATGCGTTTATTGAACTGATGCAACTCAGGAAAGCAGATCGATATGGATGACAGAAAAGACCACCGCGTACTTGAAGTGAAACCAGGCCGACGCGGCTCGGTCCGAGCGCTGGCAGAGATCGTTTTCTGGTTTGCGTTCTTCATGGTTTTGCGTACTTCTGTCTTTGCCACCTACATGATCCCCTCGGCGTCTATGGAGAACAGCCTTCTGATAGGTGACTTCATCGTCTGCAACCGTTTTGCCTACGGCGCTCGATTGCCAATGACCGACTATCGTCTGCCAGCCCTGGAAGACCCTCAAGCTGGGGACGTTGTTGTCTTCTACTTTCCTGGAGACGGCGTGACACGCTATATCAAGCGTTGTGTCGCGGTTGGGGGTGACACGGTTGAGGTTCGGGGCAAACAGCTTTTTGTCAATGGGGCTGCCGTAGAGGATGCTCCAGGGGCCAAGTATATTGATCGCAATCCGGCCGGCGAGCGGCGGGTAGTTGCCGAGCGTGACAATTTCGGGCCGTACATTGTCCCGCCTGATCACTACTTCATGATGGGTGACAACCGGGATAATTCCTACGACTCGCGTTTTTGGGGACCGGTTGACCGACGTTTGGTTGTGGGCAAGGCTTCATTCATCCACTGGTCGTGGAATGATAGTATCAGCCCGGCACCAGAAGTTGATCTCAGTGATCCCCTGTCGGTTTCGCGCCTATTCGCCTATAACGCCCTTCATTTTTTTGAGAAAGTACGCTTTGATCGAATCGGGCGGTCCGCTCTGTAGGCTTTTTTGAAGCAGGCTTCAAGAAGTCCCCCCGATTCGTCGAAACCAAGTGATAGAGAAGATAAGCCAAGTTCTGGAGGTATAATGTCCCGAGTTGCGATACAAACGAAGTTACTAGTGTTCTCACTGGCTTTGGCCACCGCCGGAGCGAGCCTGGCGGTACCCATGCCAAAAATGAGCGAGACGGAATTCGATTTCGGGCGGACGGCTCAGCACGGCACAGTCAGTCATCGTTTCTGGATCGAAAACGTTGGCGACGAAACGCTGGAAATAACCAGAGTCGTCCCAGGCTGTGGATGTACCAAAGCGCCGCTGCTCGATTCGACTCTGGCCCCGGGGAAAAAAACGCCGCTGGATATCATCTTCTCTACGAAGTCCTTTCGTGGGATTGTGAAGAAGGTACCGTACTTCGAGACCAATTTGGGCCAACAGAAGTTCTACATCAAGATTATGGCCGAACTGCTGCCCGACGTGGAATTAGAACAGCCGATTTACGCCCGACCGGCCAAGGTTGACATCTCTCAATTCCGGCCAACACCAGTGCGCGACAAAGCGAAATTCTATATCCACAATGTCGATTCAGTGGATCATCGCCTGACGCTCGTAGATTATGCCAAGCATGCCTTCGAGGTTGATCTTCCTGCTGAAGTTCCGGCCGGTGATTCGGTCAAGGTCGTGGTCAAGCTTCTTGAGGCGTCGTTCGACACCGAGTTCGACCATTCCGTGACCTTCTCCATCAACGGTGAAGGTGGTGACGAAATCAGGTATTCGGTTCCGGTGCAGCGCAAGCTTCGGGTGAAGGACCGGACGGAATAGTCCTGTCGCCGACATCAATTGACTTATCGAACCCCGTCGCTCTCGCGGCGGGGTTCTCTGTGCCCGAATCGTTTTTGCTTGATCTGAGTCTGGTTTTGAGGTAATTGCCTACATGTTCCGTATAGCTGCAGCGAAGATCACCCAACGGTTCGAACAGCGGCGCTTGTTTGCTGACCTTACCGTTGACCTACGAACCGGTGAATCACTGGCCGTAACAGGTCCAAATGGATCTGGCAAGTCAACCCTGTTGCTCATTTTGGCACGGTTGCTGCGTCCTACTAAGGGCGAGGTACAGTACTTCGAGGATGAGGTTGCTCTGGAAGAAAGCGGCTGGCGGGGTGGAATCGGTTTTGTCTCCCCTTACATGAATCTCTATGATCAGCTTTCCGGCGAGGAGAATCTGAAATTCTTTGCGGGCTTGTCGGGTCTGAGTCTGACCGGAAAACGAATCAACGAGTTGCTTGAACTGGTCGGTTTGGCTGGTCGCGGGCATGATCTGGTTGGGCAGTACTCTTCGGGTATGAAACAGCGCCTCAAGTACGCCGTCAGCCTGCGTTCTGATCCGGCCTGGCTGTTCCTGGATGAACCGACGGCTAATCTGGATGAATCCGGGAAAGAGATGGTCCGAACCATAATCGAAAAATGTCGAGCGGGCAGCGTGATCGTGATCGCTACTAATGAAGCCGAGGAGTACGAGCTTGCCCAAAAGCAATGTCAGCTTGATCAGTAGCTCCCTGGCGGTCTTCGTCAAGGATGTGCGTTTGGAGCTACGTAGCCGCTACGCTCTCAACGCGATTCTGATGTTCGGCATAACGACCTTGGTGGTAGTGTCATACTCGGTGGGGCAGAGCGGCCTTGATTCGCATCTACAGGCGGCCCTCTTCTGGGTGATCATATTTTTCTCGGCCATGTCGGGGCTGTCCCAGGTCTTTGTGCGAGAAGAAGAGAATGGCACCGCCGTGGCCCTGCGCCTGATGGCCGAGGCGGAGCCGATATTTATCGGAAAACTGGCCTACAATTTCTCGTTATTGAGTCTTCTTGTGGCGATTATGGCACCCGCGTTCTTTGTTGTTACCGATGTCTCCGAGAATGTCAATATTGGCGCCTTCGCCCTTCTGTTAAGTCTCGGTGTCGTTGGACTTTGCAGCGCCACTACGATTGTCGCCGCAATTATCGCAAGAGCGGCTGTCAGGGGAACCTTGTTCGCCGTGTTGTCGTTCCCAATACTGATGCCTCTGCTCCTGACTCTGGTCTCGGGCACTGCCATCGCCTTTGAGGGCCGACCAGTGGGCGATATGGCCGCCGAGATCCAGTTTTTGGCAGCCTATCCCGTAGTCATGATTGCGGGCTCGGTGATGCTGTTCCGGTTTGTCTGGCATGACTAGAGAACGGGCTTTCACCGGAAGAGATTGATGCTGGACTTGTTGATAGTGAAAATGTACCTTGTTGGTAGACGTTAACTACGGCTCTCAGAGTTGGTGACTATATAATGTGGTGGAAACTACTGCTCCTGGCGGGTATGTCGGGAATGATTATCGCAAGCTTCGCAACCCCGGCCCCACAGCCGACGATCGGCGAGGCCAGTCGAATCTTCTACTATCATGTGCCGGCGGCTTGGGTCTCAGTTCTGGCCTTTGCCATGGCGATGGTCTATTCAATTGCCCATTTGCGGACCCGACGAATGGATTTTGACGACCGGGCACTTGATGCCGCTCGGCTCGGAATTACGTTCTGCTTGATGGCGACCATCAGCGGCTCGATATTTGCCAAGGTGTCCTGGGGCTCATTCTGGAATTGGGATCCTCGCGAAACGTCGATTTTCTTGCTCCTGATCATCTATGGGGCGTATTTTTCGCTCCGAGCGGCCCTTCCTGACGAACGCCGAAGGGCAGCCCTCTCAGCAGTGTATGCCATTATCGCCTTCATCACCGTGCCCTTCCTGGTGTTTGTCGTGCCACGGATGTATCCCTCGTTGCATCCCTCCGACACCGTCATCGATCAGGGAGCCGGAATAAGTATGGGCTCGACGGTGGGGCCGATCTTCTTCTCATCGCTGGCTCTTTTTACAATTCTGTATTTTTGGATATTCAACCTCGCATCCAGGACCCGCACACTCGCGCGGTCCCAGCTGGAGAAATAATATGAATGCGAACTATATCGTCATGGGAGTAACTCTCGTGGGCTGGATCGGCCTCTGGTGGTTCATGATGAAAGTCAATCGCAAGGTCAATAAGTTGGAGCGCGACCGGTCATGAAAGCTAAGTATATCATCGGGGGCATAATAATCCTCGTCTTCACGTTTTGGGGCGCGTCAGCCTTCCTGAATACCACCATTCGTTATGTTCCTCTGGCTGAGGCGAGAGATTCGGAGCGTATGGTACAGGTGATGGGCAGTATCGACTTTAAAACTGTCAACTACGACGCGGAAAATACTCGTCTTGAATTCGTTGTGTATGACCCGGAGGCTGACAACTCGGCCACCGCAGAGCGTCTGACAGTTGTCTACGACGGCTTGGTGCCGGGCAATTTCGATCAGGCTACGTCGGTCGTGCTAAAGGGCACGGGGGATGGCGAGGTCTTCGCGGCCGAGCAGATGCTGGTCAAGTGTCCCTCGAAGTATCAGGGCGGCGAGACCGACGATTACCAGGACATGCAGCGTCACGAAGACGCCCAGCAGGAAGGCGAGGGCTGATCTCATGGGCTACGATGTACCCGGAGAGATCCTGATTGTACTGGCTCTGGTGTTTAACCTGGTCAGCGGAATCGGCTACGCGGCGGCGGCGTGGGGAAGAGTAAGTTTTGAATCTCTGGGCCGACGCAGCTACTCGTTGCTGGCCCTGGTGACATCCTTGGCCGTGGCCTACTTGTTCTACCTGTTCTTCTCTCACAATTTTGCGATTAAGTACGTTCACGATTATTCCAACCGATCGTTGGAGTTCTTCTACGTCCTTTCCGCCTTCTGGGGCGGCCAGGAAGGCACGTACCTGCTCTGGCTGTTCTTCAGCGTTCTGCTCGGCTTCATGATAATCAAGCACGGTGGGCAGTACCGCAATCATGCCATGGCGGCCTTCTCTTCTGTCAATCTCTTCCTCCTTGCCATTTTGGTGAAACTATCGCCGTTTGCTCTGCTGGGCTATCCGGTGGCCGATGGGGCCGGGCTCAATCCGCTGCTGCAGGATCCCTGGATGGTGATCCATCCGCCGGTGATGTTTGTCGGCTACGCAATGGCAGGAGTGCCCTTCGCAATAGTGATCGGGGCCTTGCTGAAAGGGGATTATTCCTCATGGCTCCAGCGCGCCTTTCCATGGGTGGCGGCCACCGCCTTGTTCCTTGCCGCCGGAAACATCCTGGGTGGCTATTGGGCCTATGTCACGCTCGGATGGGGCGGATTCTGGGCCTGGGATCCGGTTGAGAACTCGTCGTTTATTCCCTGGATGGTTTCCCTCGCTCTACTCCATGGCTTTTTGGTGCAGCGCACCTCGGGGGCTTTGCAGCGAACCAATATGCTTCTGACATCTTTCCTGTTTGTTCTCGTGATTTATGGCACGTTCCTCACGCGGTCCGGGGTCCTGGCCGATTTTTCCGTACACAGCTTTGTCGACCTGGGAACCAACATCTATCTGGTGCTCTTCCTGGTTCTATTCTTGGTGATGGCTCTGACGCTAATTCTTTGGCGAGCCCGATCGATTCCCACCAAACCCCTGAACTACAACATATGGGGCAGCGAGTTTATGCTTTTTACGGCCGCCTTGATTATCTTCATATTGGCGGTTGTAGTGCTGTTCTGGACGTCTCTGCCGGTTCTTACGACTTACTTGACCGACGACCCGCGGGCGGCCAATCCCAGCACCTACAACGGTATGGCTCTCCCGCTGGCGTTACTGATGGCCTTGCTCCTGACGATGGTGCCCTGGATCGGTGGTCAGTATCAGCTCCAGAGTTGGCGCGGAAAGCTGGTGGGTATGACCGCCGGTGCTGCGGCTGTGGGGTTTGGGCTTTTCTGGTGGCTGTTGGGTACCGAACTTGATTTTGCTATCACATTCACAGTCTTCGCCACCGGGTTGGGTATGTACTTGATGAAGCCGGGCATGCTGCCGAGGCTGGCACCGGCATTCGCCGGGGGCGTGGTTGCTATCGTGATAAGTGTGTTGCTGGGTGTATCGAGCTACATGTACTTGCTGTTCTTCGCTGCCGCGGCTATGGCGATTGTATCTCAGACTATGGTGATGATCCCGCTTATTCCTGGTCGCTGGCGGTTGCTTGGCGGTCGTTTGACACATCTCGGATACGGCATGATGTTGATCGGGATACTGGCCTCGGCCGCTTTCAGCACCAATGAGAAGCTCCTGCTACCGCTCGATGGTACCGGTGTGGCTTATGGCATGGAAGTGACCTATCGGGGTCTGGCTGGCGATATCATGGAGCCTCGCAATGAACTGATGCTCGATATCACAGAAGATGGCCAGACTATTGAGTTGAGACCTCAACTCTATTTTTCGACACGACTCAATGGCATCATGCGGCGGCCCAAGATTCTCTCATCTTTGACGCACGATCTCTACTTTGCCCCGGAGCAAATCGAAACGCCCGAGGAGCCTGATGGACTGCAATTGGTCAAGGGGGACACGGTTCGAGTCAAACAAGGACTGCTCAGGTTTGACGGTTTTGAAACCTCTAGTCACAGCGGTGAGGGAGGCGGCATGAAAGTGGCTTCCCGGCTCATTCTTGAAACCGAAGCGGGGATCGATACTCTGCGGCCCGCGACCGAGATTGCCGTCGGCGAGGATGGCCAAAACGTGGCAGTGGACCAGCCAGCCTACCTGGGCTATGGGAAAGAACAACCGGTATCACTGATGTCCATCCAGGCTGACCAGGGAGTGGTGGTGCTTGATTGGCCAGGCCAAGGGTCCGACGGTCCGGGCGAGAGACTATCTCTAAACGTCTCCAAGAAGCCCCTTATCGCGCTCGTCTGGGCTGGCACAGTGTTCATGATTTTCGGTTCGGGGCTGACCTACTGGCGCCGCCGATCCGAAATCCGGGGCTAAAGAAACAAACAACTCAGTTATTCCCGCATCAGTTCGACTAGAGTAATATGGCTTTTGTAACGGCCCTAATCGTCTTGCTGGCAGCCTCTGCTTCGGTGACGGATTTTTCCTTTGATCCCGAAATGGGACTGGTGGAGGTGGAAGTCGTTCTCGACGGTCGTGTGCGCGGCAGTTTCGGGATCGACACCGGGGCCGATGGCTTGTATATCGATCGCAATTTTGCTTTGCGCAATCATCTTAGAATCGACAAAGAACCAGCCCCATTTTCGGTCGTCGGCATCGATGGCCGGACGGATGCTTTTGCAATTCCCATTCGCTCCCTCCAGATCGGCCATGATCGGCTGTTCAATCTTGATGGCGCGGCCATCGATATGTCGGCTCTCACGTCCGGTCCAGAAGTGAAGCACCCTGACGGTCTGCTGGGCCACGACATCCTGCGTCGATTCTATGTGACGGTTGACTATCCCAACCAGACGATGCGGCTGGAGACGATGCAACCCAGCTTTCTCAAGGGCGACGAATACCTTTCGATTCCATTCAAGATCTTTGGCCACATGATCGTGATCGATGTTGCCTTTGATGAATTAACCAAGGTGCCGATGGCTGTCGATTATTGTGCCTCGCACACCGCCATTACCCAGGAGCTGGCTGAGCGGCTCGGTCTGGGCGCTGAATTGGATGAAGTGCATGTCATACCGGAGATGCAAATCGCCCGTGGCGTGCTCTCGACCGACGTGGTTTCGATTGTAACCGATCTCTCCGGTATACTGGGCAACATTCCTCAGGCCAATATTCACGGCATCCTCGGTTCGACTTTCCTGCGTGGTCACCGCTTGACCGTCGACTACCGCCGCCAGTTGATCTATATCCATCAGGACTGAGCAAACCATTCGAGAAGTAGATTGAGTTGACTTCTTGCCTCAGCTCCGTTATCATTGACATAACAATCGTCGCGGTGCCGTCCATTGAGGATGGGTAATAGGGAAGACGGTGTGAATCCGTCGCAGCCCCGCTACTGTAAGAGCTACTCGCCGAACACAAGGCCACCTGTAATACTACGGGGAAGGCGTTCGGACGGGGACCGATGCTCAAGCCAGGAAACCTGCCGTGACTTCATCTCCTTTCGTTGTTGCCAGCGCGGGCTGGTGGGCGATTCGACCGGACGCCGGTGGCAACCAGAGAGGGTGCCATGAGGCGTTTTCACTTTTGTTCTCCGCTCGTGAGCGCGATGGGAGCCCGCGGCGGAAAGGTCTCAAAAGTATCAGCTAGTTCATCGGGCCGAGCCGGACCGCGGGCACTAATCAGTGCCGTTGGAGACTCCCTGATACTCCCCAGTCTCTTGTTTTTGCTGGTGCTGGTTCCTCTGGTTTCAGTCGTGGGGCAATCCAATGTCCGATTGGAGGGGACGGTATTCGATGCCGCTGACGGTTCGCCTGCGCCCGGAGTCGCCGTTGAATTGCTCGGGTCTGGCCAAACGACTTACAGTGACCGGTTCGGGAGGTTCTTTTTCGAGAGTATCCCTCCGGGTAGCTATTCAGTTCGGGCACGTCTTATCGGCTATACCGAATCGGCCGCCGAGCCTGTCGATTTGGTCCCGGATGTAACCAGCAAGATAACGATCAGACTTGACCGGAACCCGCATTTGATCCCCGGGATCACTGTGAGTGGTCGCCCTGAGAGCGAATCTGGCGGGTCGGTGACAATCATCGAACGGGAGGCGATAGACCGTCCCGGCGTAAACGATGTGGGCGATGTTCTTGAAAGCGTCCCCGGCGTGTTCATTCAACGCAGCGGTGGATCGGGGGGAGAGGTCGCAATAACCATCCGGGGCTGTGATCCCCGGCAGGTCTTGGTCCTTGTTGACGGCCAGCGAATCAACTCCCCCGGGAGCGGGCAGGCTGATCTCAGTAGCATCGCTCTGGAAACGATCGAACGTATCACCGTTCGCAAGGGAGGCGGCTCGGCCGAGTTCGGTTCCGAGGCCCTGGGCGGCGTGGTGGAGATGAGCACCCAACGTTCCGCCGGAAGTGGACCACCGACCTTTTCGATCCGGCAAGAGCGGGGCAGCTGGGGATCGCGTCAGGGCAGCGCCACGCTGGTTGATCCGATGCGAGTGGCGGGGGGCTCCTCCCAGTTCTACTTCGGTGATCAGCGATCAAACGGGGACTACGACTTCACCTACACAATCGAGGACACGACTGGACCGGGCCGTCGTGTCAACAACCACTCCCGCGCGACAACTTATCAGATGTCAGGCACCGCGTTACTCGCATCAGCGTCCCAGGTGCGCTATTCGATCTGGCTCTATCGCTCCGAGCGGGGATTGCCCGGACAAGCGAGGGAGCAGAATCAGAACGCCTGGCGTGAAGAAGATCGTACCATGATCGGTCTTGATGGTGATCATGCCGTGGGTTGGGGACGAGCTCTCTCGTGGGCGCTGGGATTTACGCGCTTTGATGAGCACTATCTGGATCGTCAGTCCAGGCCTGTCAGTCAATTCGATGCCCGCTATGTCAACGATGTTCTGACCGGAAGGCTGGCTCACCAGGCCGATCTATTCCTGAAGAACCAGTTCGACTGGGGCGCGGAAGTGCGCCAGGAGCAACTGTACCACACTGACTATCTGAGGGAGCAGGCCTCCAGTGGACGGACACGAAGAACGACCTGGTCTGCCTTTGCTCGTGACCGGCAAAATGTGTCCCTGCCGCCTGCTCTACTGCTGCGCGAACTTACCCTTGATCTTGCCATGAGATGGGACCGGTCGCTCACGAAACCGGAGAAAACCGCGCCGGTCTTTCCCTACCCGGCTCGAGCATCATCAACCCTGGAACAGCTGTCGCCGAAAGCTGGCTTGACCCTTCGTCTGAACGGACCGGCCGATATCGTTCTGCGCGGCAGCGTCGGTCAGTCATTTCTACTGCCGGCCATCAACTCCCTATTTTGGCAGGGTGACGCTCGGTCCTCTGGTAATCCCGATCTTCGGCCAGAGCATTCGATCCACCGGGAGGCAGGGTTTGACTTGGAGTATCAATGGCCGTGGCTGGCGCTCACGGGCGGCGTGACTCTGTTTCACAACGATATCGAGGACCTCGTCGTCTGGACCCAGGCCGGTACTCAGGGCGTATGGCAACCGGTTAATCTTGGAAAAGCCAAAACAACCGGCCACGACGATCACCTCAAGATAGAAATGCTGAACGGCGGCATCAGTCTGAGCTATCAGAATACAATCACCGATGCGCGCAATTTGCTCGACGGCCACACGCGCTACAACAATGTCTTGACCTTCACCCCGCATTACGTCACGCGTTTCGCTGGACAAGCGAGCGTCGGGCCGGTTGAGGCTTCGTATTCGATTCGGCAGGTGGGGGTGAGGTACACCAATGAAGCCAATACTCGCTGGTATGGTGCATATCGTGTGCAGGATTTCGCCTGCGCCGTTCGGACCGAGTTTCGTCAGCATTGGCAAATCGATCTAAGCTACCGGATTGCGAATGTCGGCGACGAACAGTATGTCTTGATCGCGCAGCATCCTATGCCGGGACGCGAACACACGATCGGACTCAGCGTCAGCTTCAGCCCCGCGGCTCGCACGCCGCAAGGCCGTTGAACTATGGCGATCAACTTCAAGGAAAACACAAAATGCGATATACACGACTGGTTCTTATAGGGTTTTCGGTGGTCCTGTCATTGGTAGCAATCTCGACTCGGGCCGAGAATCCCACCGCCTATGTGATCAACGCCACGGGCGAGACATTGAGTCGGATTAACCTCGCCACAGGGGAGGTGGATAATGATCTTCTGACGCTCGGCTCGGATATCTACAGTTACCCCAGCCAGATAGTCATTATGGATAGCCTCGCCTATGTCCTTAATTCGGGCACCGACGAAATCCAGATAATCGATCTCAACGCCACCGCGACGCTCGGCTACATCAACACGGGCGCTGGCTCCAATCCGTACTGGATGGAGTTCTACGACCAGCGCTATCTCTACGTCACTCTCTGGGTCGACGGAGCCCTGATCAGGCTCGACGCCGACAGCGGTACCGTTGATGGCCGCTGGCCGATCGGACCATCGCCGGAAGGAATTCTGATTCACGATCACAAAGTCTATGTCGCGGTGACCGGTTTCAATCAGGGAAACTGGACTTATGGCCAGGGGCGAGTCGCGGTCTTTGATACGCAGATGGAGCAGTTTGTCGCTGATATTCCGGTTGGGAAAAATCCCCAGTATCTGGCTCGAGACCGGGCGGGGCGAATTCACGTGGTGTGCACGGGCGACTACGTGTCATCACACGGGATGATCTATGTCATCGATCCGGATCTGAACAGCGTAACAGATAGCCTTTCGATTGGCGGTGCACCCGGAACCATAGCCATCGGGCCGGACAATATGGCCTATTTGGCGGCCGGAGGATGGGTCAATGAGGGCCATGTCTTTAGCTACGATGCGCTCTCGCTGGAATTGCGGCATGGCGGGGGAAACCCGCTGGCGGTAGACTCCGGTTGCATGATGGTTGTGGCCAATCAGGACTCAACCTGCCTGGTTGGCTGTTTCAAGGACTTCGTGAAATCGATCGACTCCTCGGGATCAGCTCAGGCTGCCTATGCCGTCGGGGATGGTCCAATTCATCTCGATTTTCGGTATGTTCTTGGTGATATCAATGGCGACTCCCAGGGGCCCGACATCGGAGATCTCATTTTTCTGGTCGATTTCATGTTCCAAGGGGGAGAGCAGCCCTGGCCGGCGTGGCGGACCAACCAAAACGGCGACGCCTCAGGTGCAGATATCGCGGATCTCATTTCTCTAGTCTCCTTCATGTTTCAGGAGGGTCCGCCGCTCAAGTCCGGTCCAAAATGGGTAACTCCTTAGCCTTGGGTGCGTATAAGGAATGAGTGGACTGATTCTGCCGGCGGCTCTCAGGCTGGTTGTTCACTTGTGGGTCTTAGAGGATTAGATGGAGGTCCTTCGCCTACCTGGGGGTCCTCAGAGATTATGGTAATGTCGGTGGACTGGGGATGGAGTGTTTGTCGCGTAACATTCAGAATAACTTAGACTTTGTGGATTCCCGAAAGTCCGTCATTTGTGAAAAAGGGTGCATTTTAGGGTTGACATAGAGTTTTGCGAGAGTATACTTGATAGCGGCGTCAGTGTCGCTGACCCCGAACCAGATCACCTACATGTTGCTTATCGTAGTTGAACCATTAGAATGGAAGTTTTGTGATGGCCGGATGGCACTTGGAATATACAGCCGATGTTGATGAACAAAGCCACGTTATCTTCGAGAAGATCTTCGGGATATGGAGAGTCGAAACGGCTCAGGCATATCACGAGGACTTCCAGCGCGATGTGGCTATGTTGATCAAGAAACCATGGGCTAAGCTGTGCGATCTGAGCAATTGGAAGACGGCTCATCCCGAAGTCATCAATGTCATTGGTCAGCATCTCAAGTGGTGCCGTCAGCACAACATGGTTTGGTCCGTCAATGTCATCAGCAATCCGGTCACTTTCCGCCACCTGTCCAAGATGTTTCAGAAGGGCGGGACAAAGGATATCTCCAAGACTTTCCGAACTCGCGCCGAGGCCGAAGGCTTTCTGAGAGAGAATGGTTTCAAGCTGAAGTCTGAGTCGGGCGGAGCAGCTGCCTCGACTCTGTTTCGCTCCTAAGCTACCCGGCAATTTGCCGCTTTTCACCTGCAAATAGAATACTCGCTACAGTGAGTCGATCGCCGACCTGTGACCTGCCAGACCGGTGGGTGACAGAGTGTCGTGCGTAGGTTTCAACTTGCGTGCCAGTGAACGGCAACATTGTTTGAGATGATTGAACGCGCCTGGATTTCACGGGTACTAGGAGTAATGGTCGTGGCAGCAGTTCTTCAAAGAGGTAGTTGACGATGAATCTGTTATCGATTCTGATGGTGATACTGGTCCTGGTCGGTGCCTCGGTTAAGTCTGAGCGTCCTGGTCGGCACGGTTTCGAGCCCGCGTTTCTGAAGCAGCAACCAGAATTCGACCGTATCACAGCCGTGCCCTCGATCGCTTTCACCCGTGAGATCGACATGATTATGGATATCGACGCTCAGGGCGTCATAACCTCAGCCAGGTCTGTTCTGGCAGCCGACAGTCTGATGGTGACGAGTTTGATTCCACAATTACGAGGCTTCAAGCTCGAACCGGCCCGGCTCGATGGAAATCCCGTGTCCAGTTTGCTCGCCACGCATTTCCTGGTCGCGCCCCGTATGCAATACCCCGAAGTCTGTTTTCCGGTCGGACCTGAGGGTGACATCACGAATCCGGACCTGTGTCGGGAAACATATCGTCTTAACGGTTTGGAGCCGAGCGAACTGGTGTCCTTCCCGAGCTATTTCTATCTGGACGACAGCCGGGACAGTCTGGGCAAGTCGGTCCCGAGCGTACTGTTCAGGCTTGACGTCAATACGACGGGCAAGATTTCGTCGTCTGAGATGATCCTAAGCAGCGCCCCCGGATTTGACAGGCAGGTCAAGGCCGCCTTGCTCAGGGCCGTCCTGCATCCGGCCAGGATCAAGGGCGTAGCGATTCCGAGTGTCGCCTGGCTGGTGATATCGTTCTATCCCAATGTAAGCTACCCGACTATGGCCTGGGAGAAGACCGAGGGGAGTGAGCTGCCGTTCTTGGATCAGATTCGCCTACGCTTGCTTCCTGACACTTTGGGACTGATGCAGCTCCCAACACCTCGTCGTCCGCAGGGCAGCGCCTTTTCGTTTAAGGGAGACCACGCCTTCAAGCGGGACACCGTTGCCGCTATCCTCCTCATAGATACTCTGGGTCAAGTTGCGTTGACCAGAGCTGATCGGGCAAGTGTCGAGGTTCAGGCCGCCCTGCGTCGGGCCGCCACGACCATCAAGTTTCATCCGGCCGTCGGCTTTGACGGCCATCCCCGGTCTTTCACGGGCCGGGCATTTTACGAGTTCACGGGTAGCAATACCATACGAATTCGCTACGATTGGCTCACTCCGCCACCAGCACCTATTTCGAGTCTATAACGTCATGCCGTGCAACAATTAGCGTAGCGTCACGGCTTCTTCGTCGGAATCTGCGGCAGGCGCACTTACTGCGCTGCAATTCAGTTGGTTCGCAGCTCACATACATCGCAAATCGGTAAGCCATTGTTCGACAAGTACTAAACAATGCGTAGCAACTGCGGGCCCGATTCCGGCACGGTTGTTGTGACAGAGGGAGGCGTTAGCGCGCTTGTCATCCGGATAAATCTGGAAGAAAACGCGGGGCGGACGGTATAAAGAAAGGAGTCCGGAATGAGGACAGCAACTCTGGTTGCCAATTTGCTTTCATTGGCTATTTTGGCTGTGACCTGTGTATATGTGCAGGTAGCTTTGGCTGAAGTTATCTCCCTGGCGGGACGCATGAGTCTCGGTTTTGCAGGAGCGGCCTGCTTGTTGGCACCCCTTGTACTTAGTTTTCGCAGTCGCCTTGCTCGAGATGAACAGACGGTGCGGTAGTCAAGTGCGCGGATAGTGTTAGTGAGTACTTAATCGCTTGACATTGGCTCCAAAAGTTGCTTAATAGAAAAACTGTGTCGGAATATGACGTAAGGAAGTCGCTTTGAGAACAGCAGTTACAAGATGGGCAGTGATCTTTGGGCTAGTGGTGGGCGCGATCTTAGTAGCGTCCGGTGTCGGCGTATGCGGGGATGACATCAAGCCCGAGATAATGCGCGCGCTCGACTTGGGCGATACCACGAAAGCGATGGGTTTGCTCCAGGCCGAAATCGAAATGGACGGGGCCTATCATGCCAACTATTACACAGTGGGTATGATTCAATACAAGAATGGGGAGTACGCCAAGGCTCTTGAGCA
>CAZHDS010000028.1:0-23240 GCA_964531495.1 uncultured Ignavibacteriales bacterium | reverse complement strand
CCCGCCAGCCGTGAGAAGTGTTCGGGCATCGGCATTGAAGAAGGTCGGGGTGAAGCCACGCCATGGGTGAAAGCCCACCAGACGCAAAATCAGAAAGAGCACCTGGGCTATCTGACCGACAATCATGGCCAGCGCGATAGCTCCGACCCCATAACTATCATAGAAACAGAGCAGACAGCTGATCATGACGACGTTGAAGACGATATAGCCGGCGGCTGGATAGACATAGATCTTCTTCACATTGAGGTAGGCGCGAATGAACGCCTCGCTCGTCCCAAGGATCACGATCGCCGCCAAGGTACGGCTATACAGGACAATCCTCGCGAAGCTCTCCGCGCTGAAGTCAGCGGCCCAGATTTTCATCACGTAGGGGGCGATCAAGACGATCATGACCGTCGCGCTGAGAGCGGCCACCAGGTTGAAGTTTATGACGGGCCAGATGGTACGCCATTGAGTGACGTTGTCGTTGCCAGCTTCATTGAGTTTGCGAGTGAAGTAGGGCACCAACAGATAGAAGGTGGCGGAGTTGAGTACGCCGTAGAAAATGGCCGGCAGCATGATCGCAATCAGGAACAGATCGTATTCGGCGCTGGTCCCGAACTTATCCGCTACCACCATCTCTCGGACGAAGCCAACCAGCTTGGAAACAAGTACCACTCCGGCCACAGAACTGATGGCGCGTGAGATCCTGCGGCTCATGATTTCAGCCCCGTGCGATCTCTTTGGTCAGAGCGCTGACGATTATTTCTGAAGGCCGCTTGCCGCGCACCGTGAAGCTGGTCGCCTTGGTGGCTGGCAGATGGTTCAACGTCCTCATGGTGCGGCCGGCATCCAGTCCGACCAAACGATTCCCCCGCTTCAGTGTCTCCGGCCATTCAGTCTCTTCACGCAGCGTCAGAACTGGTGTCCGCAAAAATACGGCTTCTTTCTGCAGGCCGCCGGAGTCGGTCAGTACCGCTCGAGCGTGATAGGCAGCCGTGAGCATATCCAGGTAGCCGAGGGGCTCACACAGCTTCAAGTGATCGATCTTCTTCATGCGAGTCATAAGGCGGGACGAACGCAATCGCGCCGCTGTTCTCGGATGCAGCGGTAAGATGGTCGTCATGGGAAGCCGCTCCATTATCTCTAGCAGGCGGCGCAAGTTATCCGGATCATCGACATTGGCCGCGCGATGCGCAGTCATCAGGAAATACTGCCCTGATTCCAGTCGCCACTTCTTCATCCAGGCCTGATTGTCACGAATCACCGGTCGCAAACGATGAAGCAGCTCGTACATGAGGTCGCCACTGAGCACAACCTTCCGGCCCAATCCCTCACGGCGGCAATTAGCTACTGCCGTCGAGGTGGGACAGAACAACAGTGACGAGATGTGATCGCTGAGGCGGCGGTTGATTTCCTCCGGCATATCGGCCACGAAGGAGCGCATACCGGCCTCAATGTGTCCAACCTTCAAGCCCAGTTTGGCAGCGGCCAGAGCACCCGCCAACGTGGAGTTCGTGTCGCCATAGACAAGCACCAGAGCTGGCTGTTCCTGCTGCAGGACCTTTTCAAGAGCTGTGAGCATGCGACCTGTCATGCGACCGTGACTACCTCCGCCGATTTTCAGGTTTATGTCTGGAGCGGGAATTTCCAGTTGGCGGAAGAACAACCCTGACATGTTGTCGTCATAGTGCTGACCCGTATGGACAATGATGTGTCGGAACTTGCCCTTGAGGGCCGCCGCTAACGGCGCGAGCTTTACAAACTGCGGCCGGGCTCCGACTACTGATACTATCTTTGGATGATCTTTCATGTGATGGCAAGATAGGCCAGCTCCTGTCCAGCCTCAAGAGAAAAACCGCAGGTGACTAAACTGTCACCTGCGGTTTTAGGATCTATTCACACTTAGCCGAACTGATCGACAAACGGCCTGGCCTTAGCCCACAACCGCTTTGATCGTCGCAATGACTTCGGCCTGCTCCTCATCCGTCATTTCTGGATAAACCGGAACCGATAGCACTTGCTCTGAGGCCTTATTGCTGATCGGGAAGTCGTTCTCATCATAGCCCAGGTGAGCGAAGCACGGCTGGCGGTGAAAAGGCACCGGATAGTAAACAACGTTGCCGATCTTGGCGGCACTCAACTTCTCTTGCAGCGCAGCTCGGTCTTCGCACGCCATTGTATACTGATTGTAGATATGGAACGTCGTATACTCTTCGACGACCGGTGTCTTGATTCCGGCCAAACCGGCCAGAGCTTTGTCATAAGTAGCGGCATGGGCGGCCCGCGCCTCAGACCATTTCTGAAGGTGACCGATCTTGACCAGAAGGATCGCGGCCTGAATAGTCGCCAAACGCGAATTGTAGCCGACCAGATCATGGTAGTACTTGCGTTTGGCACCGTGGACACGCAGCCAGCGGGTGAGATTGCCTTCGTCTTCACCGTTGGTGACGATCATACCGCCATCTCCGCCTGCCCCCATGTTTTTCGACGGAAAAAACGAGAAACAGCCGAAATCACCGATCGATCCGGCTTTGCGACCTTTGTACTCAGCCCCGATCGCCTGTGCCGCATCCTCGACAACCTTCAGGTTGTGTTTGCGAGCGATGTCCATGATCGGATCCATGTCAGCCACCTGACCATAGAGATGGACGGGTAGAATGACCTTGGTCTTGTCAGTGATGGCGGCTTCGATCAGCTTGGGATCAATATTGTAGCTGTCTTCTTCGATGTCCACGAACACCGGCTTGGCACCCAGCCGATGGATCACTCCGGCCGTGGCGAAAAACGAATAGTCGGTGGTGATAACTTCGTCACCCGGCTCCACTCCGGCGGCCCGCAAGGCCAACAAGAGAGCGTCGGTGCCCGAGGCCACGCCGGTGGCATAGCCCACCTGGCACAGCTCAGCGACCTGCTTCTCAAGCTCGGCAACTTCGGGGCCTAAGATGAATTTTCCGTGCGTCAGAACGTCTATGACGGCCTTGTCCATTGCAGGCTTGAGATAGGCATATTGACGGCTAAGGTCTAAAAGGGGTACGGCCATGATATTCTCCTTACTTGTCTTCCCAGCCCTGATTTTCGAGGAGCTGTTCTTCCGGCACATCCCGGAATGTTTTGGCCGGAACACCGGCCACGATTTTTCGGGCCGGGACATCGGCCGTTACCAGGGCACCGGCGGCCACCAGGCCATCCTCGTTGATAGTCATGCCCGGCAGAATGGTGGCGTTGACACCCAAGCGAGCGCCCTTCTTGATAGTGACGCCCTTGAAGTGCTTGAAACGCTCCTCGGTACGGCCCACAAAATTGTCGTTTGAAGTCGCTACGCAGGGTGCTACGAACACTCGATCTTCGATTTCAGAGTAGGCCGTGACGTAGACGTTAGTCTCGAGTTTGACGTATTTGCCTATCTTGCAGAAATTCTCCACTGCCACACCTCGACCCACGATGGTGAAGCGGCCGATAGAAACGTTCTCACGAACAGTGGACAGATCGGCGATCAAGACCTTGCGATCGATTTCCGAACCACGGTAGATGACGACGCTGGTGCCGACAATGCAGTCGGAAGCAATCGTGCAGGCGGATAGTTCCTGGTCTTTGGTGACCGCGGAGTTGGCCGCTTTCATCGGTCGCTTGCCAATCACAGCAGCATCGTCAATACGGACATTGTCGCCAATAGCGGTGTCATCATGGATGACAACATGGTGCCCAATCACACATCCGCTGCCAATCGTGACGTTCTCGCCAAACACACAGAATTCGCCATGGCGCGTACCGGCACCGAGAGAAGCGGAAGGGGCAATAACGGAAGAGGACATAGGGGCCTCACAGAATTAGCGTGGCAGTCTTCGCTGATATAGGATGAACATCACAGGCTTACAGGGGCGCCACCGGCCTGAAGCGATTTCTGTGCTGCGTCAAGAACTCTCAATACTCGCAGACCCTCATGGCCATCTGACCGAGGGCGCTCACGTTTTTCGATACACTCAAGAAAATGTCGGCACTCGGCGGCCAGCGGCTCACCGGACTTTATTTGCGGAATCACAATATCGCCGGTTCGGATAGCCAAGTACTCACCGTAAGTGTCGTAGTCCTGCTTGGTGTTCACGCCTTTGTCATACATGCGGATCTTCTCCGAGGCGCGGCCATCATCAAACTCAGCCATCTTTTTCGAGCCAACAATCACCAGCTTACGATCCTTGTGGGGATCCAGCCATGACACATGAATATGAGCCATAGTACCATCGCCGAAATGAAGCGTCGTGAAGACAACATCCTCGATCCCAGGCTGCAAATAAGCCGAACCGGTAGACGTGACCCGCACCGGGTCCTTGTCCAAAAGATACAGGATGATCGATATGTCATGGGGCGCGAACGACCAAAGTGCGTTCTCGATATCACGGACTTTGCCCAGGTTGACCCGACTGGCATAGAGATAGTAGATTTTGCCCAGCTCGCCGCTGTCGACCTGCTGCTTCAAATAGAGCGTGGCGGGATGGTAGACCATAATGTGTCCGACCATGATGATGCGGTTGGCTTTGTCGGCCTGCTCTACGAGTTTCTCGCCGTCCTCGACTGAAAGCACCAGTGGTTTTTCGACAAAAACGTCTTTGCCGGCGGCTATGGCTGCCGAGGCCATTTCGTAATGGGCGGCTGGTGGCGTAGCCAGTACGACTGCTTCAATATCATCACGCCTGAGAATATCGTCGTAGTTCGAAGTTGTATCAACTCCGGCATAGTTTGATTTCACGTACTTGAGTCGGTCCTCGGACTGATCGCAGGCCAGGACCAAGCCTCCGCCACAAAGGTTGTAGAAATTTCGGAGGAGATTCTTTCCCCAGGCACCGACGCCGGCAATTGCAATATTTTTCATGCGGTTTATACCCTATGTAGGTCTGTTTATTTCTTGTTATTTTTCACGCCGGGGAGCCATCCGAAGAAGGCATCAATGAACATAATGGCTCGCTGGTAGTCCTCGTGGCGCGAACTGCGCAGCCGTACCAGGTACTCCAGCATGGCCGCTGCCAATATGGCGACTATCAAGGAGACGAAAAATGCTCCCAGAACTATGAGCGATCGTTTTGGGCGACTCCTGAGCTCGGGCGCCGTCGCCTGGTCAAGAACCGTGATTGTGGGGAGGTCCTCGTTTTCCTGTATCTTGGCCTGCTCCAATTGACTGAGCAAGGTCTCGTGCAAGCTTTCGTTGACGCGAACACGACTGTACAACTCCTCGTACTCACCCCGCAAGGACGGAATCGAAGCGATTGGAAGGGAGAAGAACGAGCTATCGCGATTAGTTTTTTCGAGAGTATTCAACTCACTGGCTATGATAGCCCGTTCGCGTTTCAGCTCCGTGAGCTGGGCATTGTCAGGACTGAGTTTGCCTGAGAGAATGGCAATCTGGATATCGGTGTCGGCCTGACGTACTTTCAATTGCACGGCTCGCTCGATGGCCAGCTTGGTCTGCTGATCGAAATCAACAGCGCGGTGGAGAATTTGAAACTGCTCGAAGGCCGCCCGGGATGTATCAAGCTCGCGGCCGATTTGCTCAAGCCGGTGGGCAATGAAATCGCGGTTTTCAGTCGCCCGGCCGGTGGCGATGGCGCGATTGAGTTGGTCCAATTCACTGACGAAACTGTTCACCAGGAGAGCGGCCGTGTCAGGGTCGGTGTCCTCACAGGTCACCCGCAGAAGTCCCTCGGCGGTCACTTCAAACGATGATAGATCGAGCAGTCGCTCATAGGTCTCATCGTAGCTCTCCAGATCGTATCGGGTCTGCAGATCAAATTGTTCGATTAGTTTCCCCGCGACGCGGTGGCTGCCCAGAATTCGCGCGTAGATATCGGAAGCCGTGACCATGACGGGCAGGTTGAGCCCCTTGGTCACCGAGACAACTTCGGTAATCTGGCCCAGACCGGCCACAGGCAGGCTAGTGTCCTTGGGTGGCAAGAGCAGCGCTTCGGCCTGATAGTACTTCGGCAATACCAGCGAAATCACGATCGCTATTACAGTTATCACGAGCGTGAACCAGATGATCAGACCGCGTCGTCGGGCCAGAACCTCCAGCAGCATCCACAGATTCGTAGTCTGGGGTTCGGTCACCGCAATTCCTCCCGTTGATTGACAATCAGCTCGTTCCCTTCATGGACCTTCACACCGGGAGAAATCGGCGTCGTCACTCGGGCGATGCGGTTGTACATGTCAATTCGCTCCTTGTCAGCATTGGGAAGAAATCCTCCAGCAGCGTTGACATAGTACATCGCATCCTGTTCGGAAACAAACGGGAATATGCCCGGACTGAGCACCTCGCCACTGATCCGAACGTAGCCGACAAAGAACGGCACATAAACGGAATCGGCTGGCTGCAAGGGCATGGTCATGATATTGCCAGCCCCGGACCCCGTGATCGGATAGCGCCAATCGCTGACTCTTCCCCAGGCATCCGCGCCAGCTCGGCGAAAAAGCGTGATGAGGCTGCGGCTGGCTTCAGGTTCCAAACCGCCAGCATGAGAAATCAGGTCCGCGACGGTAATTCCGGAGTCACAATCGTACTGACCCGGATTAGCTACGGCGCCGAAAACAATCAGCTGCTCTTGACTATCGTAGACAGAGGCACTGGGAACAAAAATGATATCACCAGCCAGAGGTTGATGGCTCAGCCCGACCAGCCGTCGCCCGGATCCGATCACCTGGACCGAATCAACCGCGGCCGACGAGCGAACGCCACCTGCGAGGGCGATCAGCGTGGCAACATCGTCGCCTGCGACAAGTTCCACCTCGCGAGGATTAAAGACCTCGCCCACGACCTGAACACGGTCGCGATGGCGGTCCGGCACATAGATCGAATAACCGGCGTAGAGGCAGGGGTTGTCATCATTGTCGCCCAGGTATTTCACTTTGTCCAGATCAACCATGGCCGGTAGCCGACCGCCGGAGAAGACAATCTGACGTGTCGAGGCTTTCCAACGCACACCGCCAGCCTTATCGATTAGCTCGGAGACCCGCTGCGATGTGAAGCCCTCATAGAGGCCGGGATTCTCAACCGCCCCGCTCACCGAGACAGCAATACGCCGTGGCTGAGCAATTGAAACAACGATCTCTTCGACACTATAGAGCCGCCCCAATTCTTCTTTTAGAAGAATTCGGGCCTCAGCCAAGGTTCGATCAGTCAGGTCGATTACACCCAGAGTCGGATGAATGATCTTGCCCTCAGGGTCAACTCCTAGCTTCAGACCATCAACCTGGGCATTGACGAAAGTGACGTAGAGATCCTCCCCAGGGCGAATGATATACTGCTCTGGGTCCACGGGATTGTCGAAAAACCGATATCCCTCGGACCAATTTGCTTCGGGATTGTCAGTCGAAGATGGGACTTGGGCCGCTACCGAGCTGGTCAAGATCAACAAGGCCGCCACAAGAGTCGAGGCAATTTTGGTCATAGCTCGACACCAACATAGTTTAGGACGATTTCCACCATATAGGAGTCAAGATATACGCAAATCGAGCGGCCATGTCAACCGCTATCACAGGACTTTAAGTACGTCATTATCAAAAAGTTAGCGCGCCTCGTCGACTCTCATCCCAGCGTCGCCAGACAATCCCAAGGAGGATCAACCACATCAGGCTCAGAATCAATCCCAAATAGAAGAAGGGCGGACGGTAGTTCAGAACGACCTGATCCTTCCCCGCCCGCGTAGGGAAGGTCAATAGGCTCTGCTCGGCGCGCAGTGGCCGACCATCGGAGGCGCTCCAACCAGGGTCAAAGCCCATGCCGATGACCATCTCCCCGGCTCGTGACACATTGAGCGTGTACTCGATCCGGTTGGGAGAGTATTCGCCCAGGAGAACATTCGCCTGGCCACTGAGGATGTGCTCCAGTTGGGCGGTGCCGGTCGGATCGACCAATCCTCGGCTGGGATGGTAAGCTGACAGCCAGGGCGTCATTAGTGAACCGCGGTTGGCCCGAAAATTCGTATAGGCCAGCTCTTCGTTGACCACTTGCTGAAATGAATCAAGACGAACCACACGCTCGGGCTGCTGACGAAAGGCGCTGGCCATGATCGGCCAAGCCAGCAGCAAGTTGCTGCCAATCACGACGGCCACGACAACGCCAGTGACATATTGTGCCCGACGCGTAAATCGGCGGCCCAGAAACGCACGAAGGGTGTCGAGACCAAACCCGCCGAGGATCGCTGTGACGAGGATTACCATTTGGAAGGCCCGCCCGGTGCATCGAGCTGAAGAGAAACCTGGGAATTGGGCCATTATCGACCACGGCGATAAGGCTCCAAAGTCGCCCAGACCAAGTAGTATGAAAAACGCTAACAAGGCCAGCCAGGGCCAATAACGGCGCAATGATTTCACCAGGGACAACACCGCCAGCAGCACCAGCAGCGGTGACAGGTAGGCGCCATACTCATGCCATGACCAAAACTGGCCTTCAAAGTTCTGAGCGAAAAGGGAATGCTCCCATCCGAAGAAGATGCTGCCCAGGGCTGTGAGGGGTATGGCCTCTTCCGGATTTCCGGGCCACTGGTTCTGGAACAGGTAAACCAGCATGGGCACCAGTTTGACGGCTGCCAATCCGATGCCAGCTCCCACCGCTCCGGCCCAACGAATGAGCGGCCTCCAGCTGCCGGTCGTAGCGGCATGGAGCCCAAAGACCAGGGCTGAGAACGTTAGCGTATAGAGCAATGGGATGGCCGCTCCATTACCCATTATCATCACCGCCAAGGCCACCCCCGCGAGAATCACCGAACGAACCCGGCGGCGGCTGTCAAAAACGAAATAGACAAACCAGGGCAGGAAGCAGAAGTGGGTGAAGGGCATGTGGCCTTCGGCGATATGCAACGCGAAGTGCACCGAGCCAAAGTAGGCCACCGCCACCATCGTCGCGGCCAGAACCGAAAGGCGCAAGCAACGCGCCAACAAATAGCTGCCCCAGAAGCCCAGGAAATAGCAGACCAATACTTGCAACTTGAGCCCAACGACCGGACCGAAAATCAGGTGGAGCAGAAAGAAAGGTGAGAGGACCAGCACTTCGGGATGATGAAACAGGATATTGCCACCGCCCAGATACATATTCCAGAAAGGGAACTGGCCGAAATCAAGGATCGAGCTTACCGGCACGGCTGCCATGGTCGTAAACAGATCCCAATCCCGCACGCCGATGTAACTCAGCTTCAAGAGGAACGGCATGGTATAGAATAGAGCCAGCAGGCCGAATATCCCCGGCATGATAAGATTGCTCTTTTGCCAACCGGGCGATTGGACTACATTGTCATCAGGCGCTAACACGACTGTAACTTAATGAACTCGACCCTAATAAAAAGCAAAAGTTTCCTGGTCCCGACCGTATTGGCCATAGTGTTCATCGTCGGGTACCTCGTCGCCTTTCAGGGTGGCTACACCAAGTACCCGAGTGTCGTCCGGACCATGATCCAGTGGGATGGTCGTCTCTACCTGTCAATAGCTCGCGATGGTTACGTACGTTTCCCGTGCGAGGACGAGCCCACCAACATCTGCGGCAACGGCGGCTGGTTCCCGCTCTATCCGCTGCTGGGCGGCGTGATCGCGACCGTCGGGCTGGATCATCGATACACGATGATTGGCCTGAGTTGGGTTATGCTCTGGCTCAGTTTGCTGGTGCTCTACCGGCTTGTCCAAGCCCATCATGGTGACCGGGTGGCCATGGCCAGCATCTTGGCGCTGCTCCTGTATCCTGGGGCGTTCTACTATCTGACGACCTTTCCCTACGCGACCTACTTATGCCTGTCAGTGATCGTCTTCTACATAGTGGATCGAAAACAATGGCGCTGGCTGTGGCTTCCGACCGGGTTGCTGACTATCACCTATCCCTCAGGTGCCGTGATAGGCCTGGCGCTTTTGCTATACCTGATACGACACTGGCGGGAGCTGTCGGTCCGGTCCCGATGGTACTTGTTGGCAGCACTGACCAGCATACCGGCTGCGATCCTGATCTACTTCGGCTATTACTGGTATCTTTTCGACGATTTCTGGCTGTATGTCAAGATCCAATCGCAGAGCTATTATGCCCACGAACCAGTCTTCCCGCTGCTAACCATCTGGCAATCGCTGACAGAGTTATCTCTTGCCCATCCGGTCAATCTTACGCTGATTTTTGCGATAGTTTCTTCGGTCGTATTCTACCGCCGCCGTCTGCCGACCACGTGGCAAATCTATGCTCTCGGAGTATTGCTCTTCACCCCCACCATGGGTACCGTCGATTGTTACTACCGACACATTGTAATCGCCTGGCCCCTGATGGTCATGATCGCCCTCAGTCTGGAGCATCGCTGGCGACGCCACGTCTTGGTCCTCTATGTCCTGGCGTCGGTGTATGTCAATTTCTGGATATTATTGCCTGCCTATCGAGCGGGCCAATTGATGTAGCTCGCCAAGCTCAACTATTCCGGCAACAGCCGAAAAGAGAAGGTCGAATCGCCTGACGTGCGGTCCATGTAAATGGTGTCGCCGTGGTTGCGAAAATCCGCGTTGAATTGCCCGGATGGAATCCGCAGTGAATCGCAGTTGATGTCAAGGATGTGCTCAGGCGTGAAGATGGCGAGACTCTTACCGAATCCGCTCACGCCACCAGAGGAACCGCAGAATTCCTGAACGCCACCCGATGGGTCCGAAAAATGATCGAGAATGTAATCACGATTGTTGGATAAATGAAGAGAGATCGAGTCTTTCTTGTCACTTCCGACCATAGCGGGGTGGTGGACCGCGAAGGTACCGCGAAAGGTCTCTGTGGTAGGTTCCAGCGTCGTCGGTTTGTCCTCACAACCCAGACCCATGGTCGCCAGCACCGCCATGACAACAGTAATCTTCATCTTCCCCAGCGCTCCCTGCTATATCGTCACCTTACTTGGACGATGATACTTTGTCCTGCGACTCGTTGGTATCTTCTGATTGGCCCTGGCCGTCCCGCTTCAAGTGATAGTCAACCGATGCCCGAACGAACTCGCGGAATAACGGGTGTGGTCTGGTCGGGCGGGATTTCAATTCCGGATGGAATTGAACACCGACAAACCAGGGATGATCCGCAATCTCGACCATCTCGACCAGTCGGCTGTCAGGTGAGAGGCCGGACAGGATCAGGCCAGCATCAACTAACATCTGCCGGTAGGCGTTGTTGACTTCGTAGCGATGGCGATGGCGTTCTGAGACTTCGGCTTCTTCATATGCCTCATGCGCTCGCGTACCCTCAGTCACCATACACGGATACGCCCCCAGTCGCATCGTGCCGCCCAGTTCGGTGACCCCTTCCTGATCGGCCATCAGGTGAATCACCGGATGCTTCAGATCACCATAAAACTCATAACTGTGGGCGTCATTCAGCTTGCAAATCGAGCGGGCAAATTCGATGACGGCGCACTGCATGCCCAGGCAGATCCCGAGGAAGGGGATCTTGTTCTCCCGTACATATCTTATCGATTCGATCTTGCCCTCTACCCCACGCTCCCCGAATCCACCTGGTATCAAGAGGCCGTCGATATCATGCAGCAGTTTGTCGGCGCCATTGTGTTTGACATCTTCGGAGGCAACCCATACTAAATCGACATCGGCCTCGCTGTGAACCCCGGCGTGTACGAAGGCTTCGATGATCGATTTATAGGCATCTTTGAGACCAACGTACTTGCCACAGATACCAATCCGGAGATGATGCTTAGGATTGTGAATTTTGTTAACCATGGTCGCCCACTCGCCAAGATCGAGGTCGGGATGGTCCCAGCCAAACCGCTGACAGATGATCTCGTCAAGGTGCTGCTCATGGTAATCCAGAGGCACTTGGTATATCGTAGACACATCCTTGCCGATGATGACCGCTTCCGTTGGGACAGAGCAGAACAGTGAGATCTTCTTGCGAAGGCTATCCGGGATCGGGTTCATGCAGCGGCAAATCAGGACGTTGGGCTGGATACCGATGGCGCGCAGTTCGCGCACCGAGTGTTGGGTCGGTTTTGTCTTGAACTCACCAGCGGCGCTTATGTACGGCACGAGGGTAACGTGAATGAACATCGCGTTTTCAGGTCCCTCTTCCTGGCCCATTTGCCGAATAGCTTCCAGAAACGGCAGTGACTCAATATCACCAACCGTGCCACCTATCTCAGCTATGATCACGTCCGGCTCGTGCTCCGATTCCTGGAGTTTCTTTATTCTACTCTTTATCTCCTCAGTAACATGAGGAATCACCTGGACAGTCGCGCCCAGGTAGTCACCGCGTCGTTCGCGCGTGATGATCGTGTGATAGACCTGGCCGGTGGTTACGTTATTGCTCTTGGTCAGAGATCGATCGAGAAAACGCTCGTAATGTCCCAGATCAAGATCGGTCTCAGAACCATCGTCCAGAACGAACACTTCGCCATGCTGAAACGGATTCATGGTGCCTGGATCGACGTTCAGGTAAGGATCCAGCTTGCAGTTCAGGACGCTCAGACCGCGCTTCTTGAGCAACAGTCCAAGCGACGAGGCCGCTATTCCTTTGCCCAGGGCTGATACCACTCCGCCCGTGATAAATATGTACTTGGCCTTGACGCTCATCACCACCACCTTACTTATACGGACGGTCCAACTTTTTCAAATCCTCGGGGCGATCGATTGAAAGTGCCTTCATCTTAGTCAAGAACACTTTCAAGCTCTCGCCGTTCTCCAAAATACGCAATTGCTCCAACGATTCGGCCTTCTCCAGGCTGCCCCGGCGCCAACCAGCGAATTGCCTCAGGGCCTCAGCCCGAAACAAGTAGACTCCAATATGATGATAATATCGGTATTGCCGCCAGCGCTCGCCACGGTCGGCGGCCTGAAGATACGGCAGCGGATAGCGCGAAAACCAGAGGGCGCGCTGGTCGCGATCCATAACCAATTTCACCGAGTTCGGGTCCGACAGTTCAGAGTCATTGTCGATGCTCCGGGCCACCGTGCCGAACCGGTTCTGGCGATCTGCCGCGAAACGTTCAATAATCAAATCCAGTCCCCGGGCCTTCAGGCCAATATTGTCGGCCTGGATATTGAGGACCAGGTCGCCCTTCACGCTTTCCATGACCTCGGCCACCCGATCAGTTCCTGTCCGATGACGTTTCGAAGTCCGGACAACGTCGATATCGCGATCATTCAAGGTGGCCTCGATCTCGGCACTGTCAGTAGCTACCACAAGCTGATCAATCTGTTTGCAACGCTTCAACTCATCCAGAAGATGCGAAAGAAGCGGCTTCCCTCGCCAAGGGTGAAGCACCTTCCGAGGAAACCGCGTGGAACCCAACCGGGCCGGAATCACTGCTACCACTCGACGCTTCATTGTTTCATCACTCCCGGCACCCGCAACAATTCGCCGTCACTATCTGAAGCGTTGGCTAGAGCCTCGGTCTGCGACAAAGACGGCCTGATCGTGTCCGTACGCAAGTTATCGGCCGAAGAATCATGGGGCACAGGAATCAACTCCCCACCGAGATCAATATCATCGAGTTGGCGAAACCAGGCCGCAACTGTCTCCAAGTGAGACGATATCTTAGAGATTTGGCGATTATCGAAATGTAGACGAGCCCGATCAGCAAGCTGACCGGCCTCTGATTTTCCCAGTGGCATGAGCAAAAATATGGAAACCACCCCTTGGTGTCAAGGAATAAAGGATCGTAGCTTTGATCGCGTAAAATGATTGCGCAAGGATGCGGCTCGATGCTATCGTACGCCCGACCAGCCGGCGCACTGATACCCGGTAGGTAGGGACGTCTCTTGGGGCCAAGGAAAGTGAGAGAATGGCTTGAACTATAAACAACTGATAGCTCGCCGCTACGTTCGGTCGGGCCGCTTTTTTATCTCCATATCGACCTGGATCTCGATCCTGGGGGTCACTCTCGGCGTGGCTGTCGTCTGCTTCGTGATGAGTTTGCACAATGGTTTCGAAACCGAAATACGCAGCCGCCTGCTCGGGACGACCTCACACATCTCGATATTCCCCTTTAGGGGGGAGCTGATAAGCGACTATGACGAGCTGGTCAAGACGCTGGAGAGCATCGATGGGGTCCAGGCCGCCTCTCCCTTTATCTACTTCAAGGCGGCGGTAGCCTCGGCTTCGGCTGGCGACGGTATGATTGTCCGGGGGATCGATCTCCAGGCCGAACAGCGTACTTCGAATATTGCCAACGATCTCCTGGTCGGGGAGCTTTCCTTTGAGCCCGATGTGTTCACTGACGACACTCTCCCGGGGATGATTATGGGCAGCCATCTGGCCGATCGTCTGGGCGTGTTTCTCGGTGAGCCAGTCGTGATGTATTCCTTGCGAGGTGAGGACCTTCATCGCACCTCGCGGCCCCGCGTATCGAAATTCTTCATCTCCGGCATCTTCGAGACCGGCATGTATGAATTCGACGCGCAGATGGCCTATATTTCGTTGAGCTCGGCCCAGGAGCTTTTTCGAACCGGCGACGCCGTCACGGCGGCCCACCTCAAACTGGACGACATTTACTTAGCCGACGAAATGACGCCCGTGATCGATTCGATCCTCGAATTCAGATACGACGTTGTACCCTGGAGCGTGCTGCACAAAAATATCTTCTCCTGGATAGCCATGGAGAAGAAGATCCTGTTCCTGGGTTTCATCCTGATCGTGGTGGTAGCTGCTTTTTCGATCATCTCGACCCTGGTGATGCTGGTGATGGAAAAGCGAAGCGAAATCGGAATTCTGAAGACTATTGGCCTTACGCCAGCGGCTGTACGAATCATTTTCATATACCAAGGGCTTGCGATTGGAGCCATCGGAGTTGTGGCTGGCTCCTGTCTGGCCTTGCTGGCCGCCTGGTTGCAGAATACGTACGAACTAATCTCACTGCCACCCGACATATATTTTGTCAGCTACTTGCCTATTGAGACTCATGTTATTGACTTCCTGGCCGTGGGAATCGTGACCATGATTGTCTGTTTTGCAGCCGGATTGTACCCGGCCAATCAGGCTTCCAAAGTGTCGGTGATCTCGGTTTTGCGGCAATAAGTGGATGAAAAGAGGCAATTTGCCTAAAACTTTGGCCGAATGTGGCGAAAATAGTAATGAGTCCTTTCGGGGACCACTCGCAATGGGATGGTGTGTAATTTGAGCATGGAAGAAGATGAGCTGATTTTGACGGCTGAGAGCATACATCGAGAATTCGTCACCGGGGATGCTACTTTGAGCGTTCTGAACGGGCTGTCACTAAAGGTTAAGCGAGGCGAAACCGTAGCGATTACGGGTGCCTCCGGCGTCGGTAAGTCGACTCTGCTTCACATTTTGGGAGGCCTGGATCGACCGAGCAAAGGGGCGGTGACGCTTGGCGGTATCTGCCTCAACCAGCAGTCGGAGACAGATTTGGCGAGGCTGCGGAACGAAAAAGTAGGCTTTGTGTTTCAGTTCCACCACTTGCTTCAGGACTTCACAGCCTGCGAAAACGTGATGATACCGATGCTGGTAGCGGGCTGCTCAAGCCAAGAGGCCTCCCGGAAAGCGGAACTACTACTGGACCAAGTTGGTTTAACAAGTAGAACAACACACCGACCGTCGCAATTGTCGGGCGGTGAACAACAGCGGGTGGCGGTGGCTCGGGCCTTGGCCAATGATCCGGAGGTTGTACTGGCTGATGAACCGTCCGGCAATCTGGACACAGCAACCGGACGCCAATTGCACGATCTCCTTTTCAAGTTGAACGAGGAACAAGGGACTACTTTTGTGGTCGCCACCCACAATACTGAACTGGCCCAGCAATGCGGACGCGAGGCAACAATCGTGGCCGGCCAAATGAGTCGAAAAGCTTCATAAGCGGGTGAATGCAATGGTATGTCAGGACTGCAACAAGCGCGAAGTCCAGGTCAAGTTTACTCAGATAGTGAACAACCAGAAAACAACCCTGGCTTTCTGCAATGAGTGTGCCGCAGCGCGAGGATTCCACAGTCCTCTTGAGAATGCGCCCTTCCAGCTATCGGAGATTCTGTCTGGGCTGGCGGCGGCGCATCCGACCATGGATGACACAATGGTTCGGGAGAGTCTGGTTTGTCCCGGCTGTGGTCTGACCTTCGAGGATTTTGCTAGCCAGGGGCGCTTCGCCTGTGGTGAGTGCTATCGTGCCTTCCGGCCGCGGCTGGAAGCAATCATGCGCAAGATCCATGGTTCATCGCTGCACCGCGGTCAGGCTCCCGACCAGGAACCACTTAGCCAAAACGAAGCCCCCGTTATTCCCGTCCGGGAAGAAGAGCGGTTGGCAGCCGAGCTTCATAAGGCGGTTGAGAACGAAGAATTCGAGCGCGCCGCTGAGATTCGAGACAAATTGAAGATGATCCGCGGCGCTCAGACCGTAGAAAAATAGCCGAGAGGGCAGAAGATTGAGCACGATGTTTGATGATATGGCAAAAACCTCGGCAGCATGGCTATCCGGCAAGGGCGACGAAGCCCTGGTAGTCCTGTCAAGTCGCGTGCGAATCGCACGCAACATCGCCGGGTGTCGATATCCCGCCTCGGCAGACAGCGAGACCCGCAACCGGGTAGTGGGATATATGGACAGCACTCGGGCCCGGTCGACTCTTCTGGCCGATGGCCGCTACCTGAAGGCCCCAGATATCAACAGGCTCGACAAGGATTTCCTGGTCGAGCGACATTTGATATCCCCGGGCTTTCTTGACGGCGAGTCGGCCAAGGCGCTCTATATAAGCCCTGATGAGCGCGTGTCCGTGATGGTCAACGAAGAGGACCATCTCCGAATTCAGGCTCTCTCCCCCGGACTCAATGTCAACGAGTCGTTCGAGCTGGCGGTCAGCTACGACAAGGAGATTGGCCAACACCTTGAGTACGACTATGACCCTGATTTTGGCTATCTGACGGCCTGCCCCACCAACGCCGGCACAGGCATGCGAGCCTCGGTTCTCATCCATCTGCCTGGCCTGGTGCTCACGCGCGACATTGACAAAGTTATCTCGCACATCACGCACAGCGGCCTCGTTGTTCGTGGATTCTACGGCGAAGGTAGCGACGTGCTGGGGAATCTGTTCCAGCTCTCAAACCAAAATACGCTGGGAATCACCGAGAGCGAGATTCTTCATCAGATTTCACGCGTAACGCAGGAAATCGTCGAAAAGGAAGCAGTCGCCCGGCAACGGTTGACGGATGAAGCCGCCGACATGATCGAAGACAAGATTTACCGAGCCTATGGTATTCTGAAATACGCCCGGGTTCTCACTTCGGAGGAAGTAATGAACCTGTTATCGGCGGTTCGGCTGGGCCACGCCATGAAGATCATCGATTCGCTCGATGTGGCGATCATAAATGATATCCTGCTGCTTTCTCAGCCCGCCCATCTTCAGAAATACTATGGCTCGGAAATGGACTCCAGTCGACGCGATTTTGTACGCGCCCAGATGGTGCGAGAGAAACTACGCACGGCTGAGGAGTAGGGATGTGGGGTCCGACATTGTCGGACAGAATTATACGGAATATCGGCTTTGTTCCTGATAACGGAAGGATGACCAAACATGAACGAGATGTTTACGGAGAATGCTCGGAAGGCGATTGAATACGCACGTGATGAGGCAGCCCGTCTGCGGCATGACTACATCGGCACCGAACATCTTCTTCTCGGTCTGGTTCGGCTGGGCGAAGGAGTGTCGATCGAGATCATGGCTGATCTTGGTCTGGACCCGGTTGACCTGAAAGCGTCTATTGAAGAGGTCGTCCAACCCTCGGGTGGAACCATGACCATGGGCCAGCTCCCGCTAACCGCCCGGGCCAAGAAAACCCTCGAGGTTTCTGGCCAGGAAGCGCGGGCACTGAAGTCCAAGGACATTGACACCGAACACATTCTGCTGGCTCTGCTTAAGGATGAAGAGGGTGTTGCCGCCCAGGTCCTATCGACTTACGAAATTGATTACAAGGAAGCGTACGAAGAGCTGAAGAATATCCAGAGCGGCAAACCATCGTCGTTCAAGAAGAAACGCAAGAAATCCAAGACTCCAGCCCTGGATCATTTTGGCCGTGACCTGACGGAACTGGCCCGCAAAGGCCAGTTGGATCCGATCATCGGCCGCAACGACGAGATCCAGCGCGTAGCCCAGGTCCTCTCCCGGCGCAAGAAGAACAACCCGGTCCTAATCGGAGAACCCGGTGTTGGCAAGACAGCCATCGCGGAAGGGCTAGCTCAGCGCATCGTCGAGAACCGCGTACCTTCCACCCTGGAGAACAAACGGGTCGTCACGCTGGATATGGCTTCGCTGGTGGCCGGAACCAAGTATCGCGGCCAATTCGAGGAACGCCTGAAGGCCGTCATGACCGAAATTATCAACGCCGACGATGTGATCATCTTCATCGATGAGCTGCATACTATCGTAGGTGCCGGTGGAGCCGAGGGATCGCTGGACGCCTCCAATATCTTCAAGCCCTCGCTGGCTCGAGGTGAATTGCGTTGTATTGGTGCTACCACGCTCAACGAATTCCGCAAGTACATCGAAAAGGACGGCGCTCTGGAGCGTCGTTTCCAGACCGTCATGATAGATCCGCCTAGTGAGACGGATACTATTGCAATCCTGAAGGGCCTGCGCCCACGCTATGAAGAACACCATCAGCTGAATATCTCCGATGAATCTATCGTTGCCGCCGTTAAGCTCACCAACCGCTACGTCACGGGGAGATTCCAGCCCGATAAGGCGATCGACCTGATCGACGAGGCCGGCTCACGAGCCCATCTATTGTCGTTTACGCGACCGGACGAGTTCAAGGAGATCGAAAAAGCGGTTGTGGGCTTGCAGGAAGCCAAAGAGCAGTCAGTCAAGAATCAGGAGTTCGAGAAGGCGGCCCAGCTCCGCGATGAGATCAAGGCCAAGAAGGACGAGCTAACTGGGTTGCAGGAGAAGTGGGAGGAAGAGCGTAAGGCGAAGAAGGTCACTCTGTCCGCCGACGACGTTGCAGCTGTACTGGCAAAAATGAGCGGGATCCCGCTGTATCGTATGGAAGAGTCCGAATCCAAGCGCTTGCTGCGCATGGAAGAAGAGCTCACGAAATCAATCGTGGGCCAGAGCCAGGCGATCAAAGTTATAGCCAAGGCGATCCGCCGGTCGCGAGCTGGCCTGGGTGACCCTCGACGACCAATCGGGACCTTCATGTTCCTCGGACCAACCGGTGTTGGAAAGACCGAACTTGCCCGCGTTCTGACCGAGTTCCTCTTCGACAATGTTGAGTCGTTGATCCGGATCGACATGTCAGAGTATATGGAGAAATTTGCAGTTTCCCGACTGGTTGGTGCCCCTCCCGGATATGTCGGCTATGAAGAAGGTGGCCAGCTGACTGAAAAAGTACGGCGTAATCCGTATTCGGTTGTGCTTCTTGATGAAATCGAAAAGGCTCATCCTGATGTTTTCAACATCCTGCTCCAGCTGTTTGACGATGGTGCTCTGACCGATTCCTTCGGACGCAAGGTCGACTTCAAGAACACGGTCGTCATCATGACATCCAACATCGGCACGAAGCAATTGGCGAATCAGAAGACCGTCGGCTTCGATGCTGACGACTCCACACATACGCACGAAGAAATCGACAAGAGCATTCGGGATGAACTCAAGAAGCTGTTCAATCCGGAGCTTCTCAATCGTATCGATGAATCGATCGTATTCAATGCCCTTGATCGCGAGAACATCAAGGAGATCATTGACATCCTGTTGACCGATGTGGCCAAGCGGATGGCGGATAAGGGCATCAGCTTCCAGCTCACCGAGAGAGCTCGCGACTTCGTGGCCGACAAGGGTTTTGATCCAGCTTTTGGAGCCAGACCGCTTAAGCGGGCCTTGCAGAAATATCTGGAAGACCCGTTGGCCGAGGAAATCTTGCGCGGGCAATATGCCGGTGATTGTGATTTGAGAATCGACGCATCCTCCGAGGAACTGACTTTTGCCTTCAACGAAGCCTCCAGTGAAGCCCAGAACCCCACCGAAGGAGTTGCCGGGCAGTAAGTTGAAGCGCTGTAACTGGTTTTTGGCGGCCAGATCTTCGCGATCTGGCCGCTTGTCATATTGACCACTTTTCGCTTGCGCTTTGGGACGGAATTGGTATACTTGTTGGCTGTGATCGCCCGTCGAGTGGGCGAATTTTGGTGTCGGGTAGTCAAGTGGCTGCCGCTTGTCACGAGAAAAGTTGATTTTCATAGAGGTTTGAGATGGCTCATAAGAAAGGCGTTGGCTCCTCCAAGAATGGTCGGGACTCAAATTCCCAGAGACGAGGGACCAAGGTATTCGGCGGGCAGGCTATTCCAGCTGGCTCGATAATCGTGCGGCAATGCGGCACCAAGATCAAGCCTGGCTACAATGTGGGTATGGGCAGAGATTTCACCCTGTTTGCCAAGGTGACCGGTGTAGTCAAGTTCGAGCGCGTTGGACGCGATCGGAAGCAGGTCTCGGTCTACGAATAAGCGCCGTTGCCTACACGAAAGTACGAAGACGCTGTTGATCAAATTGATCGACAGCGTTTTTTCTTGGGCCAAACTTCCTTGCCAAGAGTTTGAGCGGGATAATGGTTGCCATGGGCGGCATGTCAGATATATTCAATTCCATCGCTATGAGTAGACTATTAGAAAACCTAAATGACGCCCAGCTGGAGGCTGTTCAGACCACCGAAGGGCCGCTATTGGTGATCGCCGGTGCCGGGTCAGGAAAAACGCGCGTGCTGACTCGTCGCCTGGCTCACATTCTGTACCAGCGCTTGGCCGAGCCATATCAGATCCTGGCGGTGACCTTCACCAACAAGGCATCTGGCGAGATGCGTGAACGAGTGGCGGGACTGCTGGGCGGTGAAATGCCCGGACTACAGGTATCCACCTTCCATTCGTTTTGCGCCCGGATGTTGCGCCGCGAGGCCAGTCATATCGGCTACGATGATCAGTTCACAATCCTCGATCAAGCCGACTCGGCGACGCTGGTGAAGAACTGCATCAAAGAACTGCAGATCAACACCAATCAATTCGCTCCCAAGGCGCAATTACGCAAGATATCCACGGCCAAAAACTCGCTGATCTCATCCGAAGCATACGCGGAGCAGTCCTCGGGATATTTCGAAGAGATGACCAGCAAGATCTACACGCTCTACCAGAAACGACTTCGCGAGTGCAACGGCATGGACTTCGACGATCTTCTTTTCAACGCCGTGGTACTGATTCGCGATCATGACATAGTCGGAGAGGCTTGTCGACAGAGGTACAAGTATCTTCTTGTAGACGAGTATCAGGACACCAACCATGTCCAGTACTTGCTTCTCAAGACACTCATAGGTGATCACCACAACATCTGTGTGGTCGGTGATGAGGATCAGTCGATTTATGGCTGGCGGGGGGCCGACATCCGCAATATTCTGGAGTTCGAGAAGGACTACCCCGGCGCCAAGATCGTCAAGCTGGAGCAAAACTACCGCTCGACGAAGACCATCCTCGGGGCAGCTTCGGCGGTTATCAAGCACAATATGTCCCGCAAGGACAAGACTCTCTGGTCTGATGGCGAAACAGGTGATCGTCTGCAGAGTCTGCTGGTCGACTCCGCCGAGGATGAGGCAGTCCGGGTCGTAGAACTGATCAATGAAGGACAGTCTCATACTACCCTTAGCGAAACGGCCGTACTCTATCGCACGAACGCCCAGTCACGTGCTTTCGAAGAACAGCTCAGACGTCGCAACTTGCCCTACCAGATCGTCGGTGGGATTTCATTCTATCAGCGCAAGGAAATCAAAGACCTGATGGCGTACTTGAGGCTGATCGCCAATCCCAAGGATGACGTCTCCTTCGAGCGAATCATCAACTACCCCAAGCGGGCTATCGGTAACAAGACGGTCGATCAGATCGTACAGGCGGCTCGGGCGCGTGGAGTTTCAAACTACGAGTTGATTGCGAACAATATCGAAGCGGCTGAGCTGGGAACCCGCGCCAACAGGCTGGCGCCTTTTGTTGAATTGATAGAGAAGTACCGAGCCCAACGGGATACGTCGCCAATTGATCTGCTTACCGGGGAACTGGTCGATGATCTCAAGCTTATCGATCAGTTCCTGGACGAGGACAAGATCACAGGCCAGACCCGAGTCGAGAACGTCGAGGCACTGATCGAGGGCATGGCTGAGTTTGCCCGTGGAAATGGCGAGGCGACGCTGGCCACCTATCTAGCCGAGATCAGTCTCTTCACCGACCTCGATGCTTACGCTGACGAAGAAAACAAAGTCACCATGATGACTATCCATGCCGCCAAGGGGCTGGAGTACGATACGGTTTTCATGGTTGGACTCGAAGAAGGGCTCTTTCCGCTCCAACGGACGATTGATCAACCATTGGAGCTGGAGGAGGAACGGCGGCTGTTTTATGTGGGCGCCACCCGGGCTCGAAAAAGACTGTATCTGGCCTCGGCCGAGACGCGCCATCGTTTCGGCGAAGTGTTTTCGATTCCATCCCGGTTTTTGCGCGAGATCCCGAAGGAACTGGTTGATACAGTAGACCTGCGCTCCAGCCGACGGCTGCTGCGCCCTGAGCCGGCTCGTCAGACATCAATGTTCGCCGGTGTCACTCAGGCGAGAGAAAGCGCACCGGAAGGTGTGCACTACGAATACGAGCACGAGGGACTTGAAGGACTCAAAGAGGGTCGGCTTGTCCAGCACCCCACATTTGGTCGGGGCAAAGTTGTCAAGATCGAGGGTTTTGGTGAATCGCTACGCCTGGAGATCGTCTTCTCCGGCGTTGGGCTCAAGAAGATCATGGCCAAGTACGCACGGCTTAGACTTATCGGATAGAAGAGTTCTTTTCGGAGGAGGTTTCATGTTCAAGCAAATGAGATGGATCGACCGGACCTTCAAGTTCGATTTCCCGGTGGATCTGTATCCCGGGATCGTCGAACGACTGCGGGGCACTCCAGCGCGTCTGGAGGAATTGGTGGCTGATGTCTCGAAAGAAGTCCTGACCCGCAAACTCGAAGGCAAGTGGTCTATCAAGGAACACTGCGGTCACCTTTCGCAAGTTGATGGTCTCTGGAGTTACCGTTTCAATGTGTTTCTTGACGGGAAGAAAGAGCTTTTTGCAGCGGATCTATCAGGTAAGAAGACCGACTCGGTCGATTTTAATGCCAAATCGCTGGCTGAGATACTGGAGGCTTTCCGAACCGGTCGCGCTGGGTTAGTGTCGCTCCTGACTGAGGTCGACCGCAGCATCGCCGAACGGGTGGCTCATCATCCTCGGCTGAACCAGCCCATGCGTTGGGTCGATCAAGCGTTTGTC
>CAZHDS010000027.1:0-23410 GCA_964531495.1 uncultured Ignavibacteriales bacterium | reverse complement strand
CGATTACATACATGACAATGTTGATCGCCACACTGGCGATTTCCGGCATTCCGGGACTCAGCGGCTTTTTCTCCAAGGATGAAATCCTGTGGAAGTCGTTCTCGTCCGACCACGGTCATTGGGCCCTATGGTTGATCGGCTTCGTGACGGCCGGCTTGACCGCTTTCTATATGTTCCGGCTGATATATCTGACGTTTCATGGCAAAGAACGCATGGATGATCATACGCGGGAGCATCTACACGAATCACCTCGCTCCATGACTGTGCCTCTGATGGTTCTGGCGGCGCTCTCGGTTGTCGGCGGGCTGATCGGCATGCCCCACATATTCGGTGTCACGAATTACTTCGAACACTGGTTGGCGCCGGTGATCTCCGGTCCATCGCATGAAGCGGCGGCGCACGCTCTGGCCTCGGCCGGGGTAAGTGCCGGCATGGAATGGGCTCTCATGGGGCTCTCGGTGCTGTTGGTTTTGGTGGCCATCTTTGCGGCTCGGATGATTTACTACAAGAACCCCGAAATCGCTACCAGTCTGGCTGGTCGGATGAAGGGCCTGCAGCGCGTATTGGCGAACAAGTACTATGTGGACGAGTTCTACGGCGCTACTGTGGTTCGCCCATTGGTCAACTTGTCCATAGGCTTGTGGAAAGTCGTGGATGTTGTTCTTATCGATGGCATGCTGAATGGCATGGCTATGATTTATGGAGAGATCTCGCAGCTGTTACGTCGGGCTCAGACCGGTAATCTGCGTGGATACGCCACTCTGTTTGTCGTGGGAGTGGTAATAATGCTGGCATTTTTCGTATTTAGGTAGAGAATGGGTGATCACATTCTGACATTGGTGACTTTCTTGCCGCTGGCTGGTGCCGCGTTGCTTATGCTCGTCCCAAAAGAACGAGCTGACAGTATTCGGTCGCTAAGTCTGCTCATTTCATTCGTCACTATGCTAGTGTCGTTCCTCCTATGGGGTATGTTTGATCCGATTGCCAATGGCATGCAATTCGAGATCAGTATCCCGTGGATAAGTGCTTTCGGGATATCATATCACTTCGGGATCGATGGCATTTCCCTATTGCTGATCATGCTCACGACCGTCCTGAGTACGCTTGCCATCCTGGCTTCGTGGAAATCGATAACGCATGGGGTGAAGGGCTTCTTTATCTCGATGCTGTTCCTTGAGACAGGGATGATCGGTGTCTTCTGCGCTTTGGATGTGTTCATGTTCTACATCTTCTGGGAAGTGATGCTGATACCGATGTACTTCCTGATCGGCGTCTGGGGTGGTCCGAAGCGAATCTACGCCGCCATAAAATTCGTGCTGTTCACAATGTTTGGCTCGCTCCTCATGCTGGTTGCGATTCTCTATCTGATCTTCGAGTACCAGGCATTCTCTGGCGAATATAGTTGCGATTTGCTGAAACTGGCTCAAACGCCGCTAGCTTTCGAACCCCAAATGTGGCTTTTTGGAGCCTTCGCGCTGGCTTTCGCTATCAAAGTGCCACTCTGGCCGCTCCATACTTGGCTTCCGGACGCTCACGTTCAGGCACCAACGGCCGGTTCGGTGATTCTGGCGGGGGTCCTGCTCAAGATGGGCACTTACGGTTTTCTCCGGATCTGCTTGCCAATATTCCCGGATGCCAGTCTGGCCTTTGTCCCGTATATAAGCATTCTTGCCTTGATCGCGATCATTTATGGCGCCTTGGTGGCCATGGTGCAGAAGGACGTGAAATCATTGGTGGCCTTCTCATCTGTTTCGCATATGGGCTTCGTGATGTTGGGCATTTTTGCTCTCAACACAGAGGGACTTGAAGGCTCAGTCTTGCAGATGCTCAACCACGGCGTATCAACCGGCGCGCTCTTCTTGATTGTAGGGATGATCTACGAACGTAGGCACACGCGCCTGATAGCAGATTTTGGCGGTATCGCCAAGGTGATGCCGGTCTTCTCAGCCGTGTTCCTTATCGTGACCCTGTCGTCGATCGGCTTGCCCCTGACGAACGGCTTCGTCGGTGAGTTCCTGATCTTGTTGGGTACTTTCAAGGCCAACATGGTTTACGGCATCATCGCGTCGAGCGGCGTCATTCTTTCGGCTTGCTACATGCTGTGGATGTACCAGCGCGTTATTTTTGGCAAGGTCACCAATCCGGAGAACGAGGGCTTGTTGGACCTGGACCTTCGCGAGAAGCTGGTCTTGCTGCCCTTGATAATCCTGATCTTCTGGATGGGCATATATCCCAAACCGTTCCTGGAGCGCATTGAACCGGCTGTCGAACAGCTGAAGGCGCAGATGGCCAAGAAGCAGACAGTATCGCTCGAGGTCTCAGTCGAATTCGTGGAGGCCACGGAGGCTTGGGAGCCATCACAAAATTCACTGGAGTCCTCGGAATCTGAGGTGGATCATGAGTGACGTAACTATTTACACCAAGGTCGGCTGTCCCTACTGTGCGGCCGCCAAGAAGCACTACACCGATGCTGGAACTCCTTTTGATGAGATCGATATCCACAATGTGCCGGGCGCGATTGACAAAGTGCTCGAGATAAGCAAGGGTGAGCGCATCGTCCCGGTCATCGTCGACGGGGAAGAGGTTAAACTCGGTTTTGGCGGAGGCTGAGGTTTTTAGAACCGGCGACGGGCGTCGCCTTCAGAAATAATGGCTATGATAGATTTCACATCAGCATCACTGAACTTTGAGATGATTTACCCGGAGCTGGCGCTCCTCATAACGGCCTTTGTCATTCTTCTGCTTAGCTCCGTGCGGCCGGCCGAGCGCTTCATGCCATTGCTGGCCTTCGTGGGTTTGATGATCTCGTTGCTCTTTGCCTTTGGCCAGTGGGGCAATCAGACATCTGGTTTCTTCGGCATGGTTACCTGTGATAATTTCGGCTCCGGATTCAAAGTCATTTTCGCCATTGTTGCGGCCTTGTCCCTCTGTATAGGAAAGCGATTCCTGGAAGTGAAGGGGATTGCGCGGCCCGAATTCTACGCTCTGATCCTGTTTTCCACCATGGGCATGATGACCATGGCGAACACTACGGACTTGATCGTGATGTTCCTGGGATTAGAGATCATGTCTGTCCCGCTCTATGTGATGGCAGCGTTCGCGCGCCGGTCGCTGGAGTCCAATGAAGCCGGCATGAAGTACTTCTTCATGGGGGCCTTCGCGAGTGGGTTCTTGTTGATGGGGATTGCCTTTGTCTTCGGCGCCTCCGGGACAACGGACTTGCGGAGAATCGTAGCCGACTTCAGCTACATAGTATCCAATCGCGAGCTGTACATGTATGTCGGCGCGCTCTTGGTCCTCATCGGCTTCTCCTTCAAAGTGGCCGCCGTACCATTCCATTCCTGGGTCCCTGATGTCTACCAGGGAGCGCCTACGCCCGTAACAGCCTTCTTCTCGGCCGGTCCCAAGGCGGCTGGGTTTGCTGTGATGCTGCGCCTGTTCCTGTTCGGCTTCGCGGAAATGGAAGAACTCACGATGGTCTTCTGGATCCTGGCCGTGCTAACCATGACGGTAGGCAACGTCCTGGCTCTCATGCAGAGCAATATCAAGCGCATGTTGGCCTATTCCTCGATAGCGCACGCCGGATATATCATGGTAGCATTGGCCGTGGGCGGAGCGGACGCTATCTCGGCCGCCATGTTCTACCTGCTGGGCTACGCGATGTTCAATCTTGGTGGCTTCGCGGTTATAGTACTGCTGGAGACCCGCTCTGGTTGTCGCTCCGAGCTGGTTGAGTTGGCAGGACTTTCCAAGGCCCATCCGTATCTGGCGGGTGTGCTCGCCTTGTTCATGTTCGCCCTGGCCGGTTTCCCGCCCACCGTTGGTTTCATAGGGAAGTTCTATCTCTTTTCAACAGCCGTAAAGGCTGGCTTCATCGGGCTGGCGATCATCGGTGTGATGAACTCGTTCGTTTCGGTTTACTACTACTTCCGAGTAATCAAGGCTGCTTACCTGGTGGAGGCCGAAACCCCCTTCACAAGGGTGGCCTACACGCCCGCGATTGTCTTCGCTCTAGTGGTAACGGTCGTGGGTACACTGGGACTCGGTTTGTGTCCACAGCAGTTCCTGGAATTCGCCAAGCGGGCGCTCTTCGCTTATCTCTAAGCCAACTCTCACTTCTGTCAGGCCGTAAGATTCACTAGCCATCTTGTGCAGATGTGTGCCTGTTGAGGCTGTGGTCGGGTATTGCCCCGGTTGACTCTCTACAAATACTGGAAGTAGTAACAGGGTTCGGGACCGTTCTGGAACATGTAGCTCACAAGATGGATGAGGTCGGATATGTCAATATCACCGCTGCTGCAGTTGACATTGCCGGATTCGGGGGGAATCGGATCCGGCCCCTCCTGGAACATGTAATTGACGAGATGGATCAGATCGCCGATATCGATACCAGGATTTCCATCGACATTGCCGGATCGGACCCACTCGCGATCGGTGAAATAGAACCGTACGGCCTCGCCGGGCGAGACTTCGTTGCCGCCCGCGCCAGGACTCGAGTAGTAACCGAGCCCGCGGCAGTCGATTCCTCCGACACCGATTGTGGCCGTCAGCTCCATTCCGCTCACGCCGACATCAGCATACTGGAAGACGATGCTGCCATCGACGGTCAGGAGGATCTCGAAGTTGGTTGTCGTGTCCCCGGGATCATTGAACGAGCCAGGGTGGTACCACTCAATCACGAGGGTATCGTAAGAGGGATCATTGTAGAGGTAGATTCCTCCGTTGGGAACGTCGCCTGGGTCAAAGATGAGATCATTCCAGAATGGGGCGATGATCGTCTCAAATGGGGCTCCGGGAATGTCGATGCCGCCAAAATAGCTGTTCACGTTCAGGTTTGTATCAGTAAACGATACGGCACCGTTAACTCCCACAAAGACACGGCTGTAGGTTGTGTCGTAAAAGGGAAACTTGAAGCCGATATTGAAGGGGCCGGCGGATCCATCGTCGAGCGGGGCACTGCCGCCGTAGAAGTCACCTGGGTCAATTCTGCTGCCCAACGTGCGGGCCGAGATCCACTGATAGCCCGGTCCCCCAGCCTCCTCAGACGAGACCGCCGCGTACGTTGTGTCATTGCAGGGTATCTCCAGATAGACTGGAATCTTGATCAGAGAGTCTAAGGCCTGGCCGCTTATGCCCCAGGCCGCTCTCAGTATTCCTGAGTATTTTCCCAGGCTGGCTGTCAATACGGTACCATCAAGAGACACTTCGATCAGGATCGAGTCATCGGCCACTATCAAGCCTGAGGCGGGTGTGGCTTGCAGCCAGTCAGCCGCTTTGCCTGAAGTGGAATCTTCATCAGTGATAGCAAACTCCAGTGTCTCCGTTAGCGAGCGATTGTGCAGCCATAGATCGACAGTTCCCACTTCGACCGCAGAGAAGGCTGTATCGATCAGGCTCGGGGCTGCGTACAGCAGAGACGGCGCTGGCATAGCGGCCACGGCGGCCAGCAGGTCTGGGCGCGGGCCGATGTGCTCGGTGGTGTTGCCCTGCTGAGGAGTTCCGGTGGCATTCAGGAGCGATCTGATCGCGTCCGCCGTCATACTGACTCCGTAGGTGGCTTCGTAGTGACCCTGTAGGCAAGCCGCCGCACCCGTCACGATAGGCGAGGCTGACGACGTTCCACTGAACGACGAGGTATAATACTGATTCTGGTCACCATCGCCATCGAACAGGCCGCCATAGCCGGTCGTATAGACGCCCGATCCGTAACCCTGCAAATTGACGCGTTCGCCATAATTGGAGAAACTCTGACGCTCCAGGTCGTCAGACGACGCTGCCGGGTAGCCGGCGCCAATCACAATGGCGTGGGAGTTGCGATAAGTTGTGTCAAACAAGTCACCGTAAATGACGTCATCGAAATCCTCGGCCCCGTTTCCGGCCGGTTCCATGATTGTAATCCCCCGAGCCCAGGCGTACAGCATGGCATCAAAGTTGGCTTGCCAGTACTCCATGCACACGTATCCCAGCTGATCGGGTCGAGACTGAAAGTTGTACCGAGGACCGGGGGCGTGTAACTCGATCAAGACGAAATCGCCTACCTGCAGGTTCTCGACAGCCGTGTAAATGGCTGATGCGGTAGAAGTGCTGGTTACCGAGATCATGCCGATTTCGGCTCCAGGACACAGCCCGGTCACGCCGTAACCATTGTCGCTGGCGATCATTTCACCAATGACTGCTGTGCCGTGATTGGACGAGCTGCCACCGCCCGGATAGGCACCAATCACGCCACCAAGAGAGGCCTCGAGATCCTCGTGAGTTGTAACCCAGTCGTTTTCGATGTCAATTATCTTCACGCCAGTGCCATCGCCGCCCGGAAGGCCATTAGCATAGATGGCATCGACTCCGGTAGGAGCTGCCTCGCGATAGTCTTGGCTGGCTTCGTAGTCCGGGGTAGGCGGATCGATATCTCCAGCAACTTCCGGGGCTGGCTGAAAATAGGCTATCTCCACCGATTCTAAGGCGTTGAGGCGGTTGATGAGTGACTCGGCTTCGGCCCGGTCACTGATATCAATACGATAGTAGTTGTTGAGGTAGGCCAGCTGCTGGCCGGAGCTTCTCTCGAGCTTCTGCCGATCCCGATCGAGGTTGGATTCGGATTTTGTGTTGAACAGGCGACGGCATCGTTCTTGGGTCACGTATGAGGACAGCAGTTGATTGGCCTGGGGAAGAAGATCACCTTCGACCGCCTCGATCCGGCCTGATCGGATTCTCGTGGCCTGTTGGTCTCGGAACTTCACTACAACATGAGATATCTTAGTATCGCTGCCTATAGAAGTATGGAGAGGTTTGACCGCCTCGATCCGGCTTCGCTGGGGAGTACTCATGGCAGTGGTCTCGTTAGCCAACTCGGGCTCTGCCAATGCGACATGGGACCCAATGAGAGCCGCCAGAGTTATCAATAATGTTATGCTAAGATGTTTCACTTCGTTTGGCTTTCCCTGGAGGCATATGCGCCCCGACTACGATTCCATGGCTGCTATACCTGATAATCAGAAGCCTCAGGTTATAGCTGCAACTATCTTGACACATTCCGGGCGGTAAGGAACACTGGGTGAGGACCGTTTCATCCTTGCGCAAGATAAGCCCAATTGCCCATTTTGTCAATTGGTTGCCTGTGGTGACCTTATCGGCACCTGCAGGCCCAATCTACAAATGAAATCGGACATCAAATGAAATCGGACATCTCTCAAGCGTTGAGAAGACGACGCCTGTCGAGGAAGTGCTTGCCGTTGATTTTGGGCGGCTTGACGGGGTACTTTCCAGAGAAGCAGCTGGAACAGAAAGTCGTGTCTGGCAGCGACGACATAGAGAGCATGCCCTCCAGCGAGAGGTAATGCAGGGAGTCCGCTTCCAGATATTTTTCGATCTGCTTGACCTGCCATTTGGAGGCCACCAGTTCTTGCTTCGTGGGCATGTCGATGCCGTAAAAACAGGGGGATATGATTGGAGGAGAGGAAACTCTGAAATGGATTTCCTTGGCCCCGGCCTCACGAATCAGCTTGACCATTTTCTTCGAGGTTGTTCCCCGCACGATAGAGTCATCGACGACGACCACTCGTTTTCCCTGCAGGACGCCCTTGACCGGGTTGAACTTGACTTTGACATCGAGATCGCGGATGGACTGCTGGGGATCAATGAAAGTGCGTCCCACATAATGATTGCGGATCAGGCCAATCTCGAACCGGATGCCGGATTCCTCCGAGTAGCCGAGGGTAGCAGTGTTCGCTGAGTCGGGAATACCAATTACGATGTCGGCGTCGACCGGATGCTCGCGGGCCAGTTGACGTCCCAGGCGGCGCCGGATTTTGTCCACGTTCTCGCCAAAGACGATTGAGTCCGGGCGCGAAAAATAGATGTACTCAAAAATGCAGAAGGCGTGCTTCGTCTTCTCCATCGGGAAATACGACTTGAGTCCCCTGGATGAAATCTCGAGGACCTCACCCGGAGCAATATCACGAACGTATTTGGCACCTATAATGTCGAAGGCGCAGGTCTCGCTGGCGACGACCCACGATTTGTGGAGCTTGCCCAACGCCAGAGGGCGGAAGCCATAAGAATCACGGGCGGCAATGAGCGTGTCGCCGTCCAGGAAAGCCAGCGAGAAAGATCCCTTGAGGCGGGAGAGAGCATCGCAGATACGCTCGATCCGAGTGCTCTTTCTCGATCTGGTGGCCAGGTGGAGGATTACCTCAGTATCTGATGTCGTTTGGAAGATGGCGCCTTTTTGGTCGAGTTTTTCCCGCAGTTCCAGGGAGTTGGTCAAGTTGCCGTTGTGGGCTACAGCCAGACCCCGAGAGCGGTTGGTGATCAGGAAGGGCTGGATATTAATCAGCGAGGAGGCCCCGGCCGTGGAGTACCGAGTATGTCCCAGAGCCATGTTGCCGACGAGGCGGGCTATCGTCTCCTCTTCGCCAAAGACATCGGAAACATGGCCCATACCCTTATGCATGTGGATTTGACCTTTGTCGTTGGTCACAATGCCAGCTGATTCCTGCCCTCGATGTTGCAGGGCATAGAGGCCGAAGTACGTGAGTTTGGCCGCCCTGGAATTTCCAAACACCCCGAATACGCCACAGTTGTCATGCACCATCTGGTCCAGCATCATACGGCTCCTTTTTCGGCCCTTAGAAGGGGGCAATCTAAATTCTTGAACCGGATAAGTCAATCGGTTTTGCGACTTAGCAGCAGCAGCAATTGTGTATCCTTATGCAACTTCGCCCCCACAACCTGGCGATGACCCGATTTTGCACAACAGAATTGTCTGGCTAATCCTGCGCCGCAGGCGTACTTTGGGGGCGGAACCGGCGGTTTTCCGCGCTATGCTTGGGAAAAGCCCGTAGGGCACCGGTTTTGCTCAACCTGTGAGAGAGACTAACAGGAAATATGGACAAGCAAAAAGACAGATTCGACATCCTGCGCCGTATGACCGTGGCGGCTTCGAAGGGTGAAAACCCTGAGAAGGTAGCCCGGGATGCGTTGCGTCAAGCTGCAGAGCTGGTTGATCTCTCGGCCGCTGCCTTGTTCCTGTGGGATGAAGAACTGAATCCTACGCTGGCCGTTGCCTACGCCGTCACTGAAGTCAGCCGGGAGACGCTGCAATCGCTGGAGAGCAGCATGTACGCTCAGTTGCGTCGAGAGCGCGACTTGGTGTCGGCCTACCTGTCTTTCGGTGGCGATAGGCCGTACCACTCTTTCACCATGCCACTTCGTCATGGCCGGCGGGTATTTGGAGCTGTTATAGGTCTGCAAGATGGAGAGCATAGCCTGGTCTCCCACGATGTCTTCATTGAGGCACTAACGGCCACTTTATCTCTTAATTTCGCCGCCGCCGAATCTGCCGGAGCCAACGGCCCCAATCTTCAGGAGCTGGAGAGAGAGAAGTTGGCCGGTATCACCGAGACAGCTGTTACCGTCAACCATGAGATCAATAGTCCCTTGACGGCCATCCTGGGCAACGTGCAGCTGCTGCTTCGTGACGCTGAATCTCTGGACGAACGGCTGGTGGCCAAATTGCATACGATAGAGAAGTCCGCCGAGCGCATCCAGAAAGTGACACGCTTGCTGATGAATGTGCGCAAGCCCAAGTCGCGCCAGTACAGTGAAGGTATCACCATGCTCGATCTCTCAGAGGATGAGTTCCCAGATGATGCCGAATACTAGCCCCCCCGTTTCAGAATGTCTGTTGTAGACGGAATCAGCCGTCAACTAGATGAACTTGGTGATGAATCCCGCTATCAGTTCCTCGAAAACATGTAACTGCCTCACAAATTCATCGCGATCGTTCTTCTGCAGAGCAGCCTGCATCTTGTGAGAGGTCTCTTGGAATTTGTCCGCATCCGCAAGAATCTGCTCACGAAACTCGGTCAATTCCACGGGCAGTGTTTTCGCCGTAAGCAACGCCGCTTTTCTAACCAGTGTCTCGGTGGAACCTGCCAGACCCTCTGCGTCGTCCCGAGGCAGATGAGTTTCGGAGATGATATTGGTTGTGATCACCAGCGCTTCAAACTCAGGATAGTAGACTGGAAGAAGGGTCGCGGCGGTTGCTTCAAAGGCGTTGTGAAGAGCTGGCATGAGCTCATGGACTGCAGAGGAATCATGAGCCTCGCAGGCGACGGCGTAGTCCTTCACCAACTGGGCGAATTCCCGGCGGTTCTCCAGAAAGATGGCTCGGCGGGCGGCCAGTTTGAAAGCTGGTTTCAAGATCGCGATATGTTTGAAGCGCTCCGAGAACTCCTTGCCAGCGCCAAAGAGCCCTTCGTAGTTGTCCTCGACCCAAGCCACATGCCAGGCTGGTGCCATGATTTCGTGGAAGGCTTCGAACGGCGAGCCCGCCGCCCCATTAACACGGCTGGCAGGGCAAGTTTCTTCGTTGGCGAATGCAGCCGAAGCCGCAAAAAGAAGAACGAGACAGATGTAGTTAAGAATCTTCATAGCTATATTACGTTGGTTTCTTCAAACTCGACGCCAGAACCGAACCGGCTTGGGCTCAGCGCCGAAATGTCGATGGTTGGTTCCTTGCCGCAAAGGAGTTCGGCGGCCACGATGCCAGCAGCCGGGGCCTGCATGAATCCATGGCCGGAAAAACCGGCGCAGTGCAGTAGTCCCTTCAGCTGAGACTCAAAACCGATGATGGCGTTGTGATCGGGAGTGACTTCGTACAGGCCAGCCCACTGATTGGCGACTTCGGCCTCCTCCAGCTGTGGTACCAGGTCGAGAGCTTTTTCAAGGATTGTATCGGTATAGTCGGGATCGACCGAAACGTCGAACGATGGTGCCACCGAGCGATCGGCCCAGCCGAGCAACATTCCCTGCGACTCCTTGTGGCAATAGAGGCCAGAGCTAACCGAGACGACCATGGGGAAATCCGGTCTGACAAATCCAAGGGGGCCGGTAGTCACTATTTGCCGTCGCACCGGCTCGACCTTCACTTCAACGCCAGCCATGTCGCCAATCAGTTTGGCGAAGGGACCAGCGCAGTTGATGATTGTCGGCGTGGAAATATCTCCACGAGAGGTCCGTACCGTCGTGATGGTCTCGCCCTGGATATCTATTCCTGTCACTTCACAGTCAGCCATGATCTCCACGCCTCGGGCCCGAGCGCCCTTTTCATAGCCGGTCAAGAACTCGTGGGGGTCACCCAGACCGTCGTTCTTACAGAAAGTAGCTTTCTTAACGCCATTGAGGTTAACATGAGGAGCGATTTCCGGAATTTCCTCAGGCGAGAGCATCTGCACTGGCAGGCCCAACGACTTCTGCAGCGCATATGCTTTCTCAAAGGCCTCAATGTCGGCCTGGTGCTCCAGCAAAAACATGTAGCCGACCTGATCAAACAGCCCCGGGTGACCAGTTTCATCTTCAAAGCGAGCGAAGATTTCTTCGGACAGCAACGACATTTCGATATTCACTTTGGTGGAGAATTGGGCTCTAATGCCACCGGCAGCTTTGGAGGTCGCCTCGGCGCCCAGCACGGGCTGTTTTTCGACCAAAACGATCTTGCCGTAGTTCTCTCGAGCCAGGTAGAAAGCTACCGCCACGCCGATAATTCCGCCCCCAATAACAACCGCATCAGCCTTTTGCGTCATTCGTCGTCACCTCGACAGATAAGTCCCAAACCGGATAACTGGTGCGGTCAAGATCTCCAATCGCCCCTTTGAAGTCAAGCCAATTCAGCTGTCGCAGAAGGGATTGCGCGGTCTGAAAGGCGCAAAAACACCTTGAGGCCGGACAAGAAACTAGATAGATTCCGCGTGCTATGATTTCAAGAACTGTTGATCGTCTCTATCGCCTGTTCAATCTCAGGGGAACCCATATCTTGATGGGACTGGCCGCCGTAGTCGGCCTTGCCACCGGATTTGGTGCCCTGGGTTTCATCCGGCTGATCGAATACTTCAACAGCATCTTTTTTGGCCTGACTGATCAAGTCCTCAGTGAGGCGGTTGGGGATCTCGGTTACAAATTCTGGCTGCCGTTGATACCAATGCTCGGTGGTCTTCTGGTTGGTCCGATTGTCTTCAAGTTCGCTCGCGAGGCCAAGGGGCATGGGGTGCCGGAAGTCATGAACGCTGTGGCCCGGCTCGGCGGTATTATCCGTCCCCGAGTGGCAGCCGCAAAGACAATTGCCTCGGCGATATGCATCGGCTCGGGAGGTTCGGCCGGTCGCGAAGGGCCCATCGTGCAAATCGGCTCAGCCATCGGCTCGACCATTGGCCAGCTGTTTCGTCTTTCCGGCGACCGCGTACGGATACTTGTTGGATGTGGAGCGGCGGCCGGTATTTCGGCCGTTTTCAATGCTCCGATTGCTGGCGTGATCTTCTCGTTGGAGATCATCCTCGGCGACTTTGCCGTGAAGACCTTTTCGCCGGTCATCATCTCTTCCGTCGTTGCCTCGGTCGTCACCCGTTCCTTCATGGGCAACAGCCCGGCTTTCGACGTACCCAGCTACTCCTTAGTCTCGGCCTGGGAGATTCCCTTGTACGTGATCATGGGCGTTTTCCTTGGCATCCTCGGCGTCACTTTTACGCGGGTTCTGGATTGGTTCGAGGACATGTTCGAGAAGATCAAAATGCCTGACATGCTCAAACCAGCCCTGGGCGGATTGTTACTCGGTAGCATCGCCATTTTCTACCCCCAGGTACTGGCCGATGGTTATGAGACAATCAAGCTTACCCTCTATGGCCAGATGGGGTTGGCTCTTCTGTTGGTGTTGGTCGTGCTCAAGTTGATAGCAACTTCGCTGACTCTTGGTTCTGGCAATTCTGGTGGAATTTTTGCCCCCTCTTTGTTCATGGGAGCCGTTGCCGGAGGTGTCTTTGGCATAGTGGTGCACCAGGTATTTCCCGAGAGTACCGCCACTCCCGGTGCTTACGCGCTGGTGGGCATGGCCGGTATGGTGGCCGCAACCACCCACGCCCCGATCACGGCGCTACTCATCATTTTTGAAATGACTTCTGATTATCGCATCATTCTGCCATTGATGGTGACGGTTGTGATTTCGGTTATGGTCTCCAGCAAGTTGTACGATCAATCGATCTACACCATCAAGCTCTTCAAGCGCGGCATCGACCTCAGGGGCGGCAAGGATGTCAATGTTCTGCGCTCGCATGTCGTTTCGGAGGTGATGGACCCCGAGTTTACGAGTATTCCTGCCTCCATGCCCCTCCGCGAAATTCTTCGCCTGATCGAACGAACGTCGGAATCCTATTTTGTGGTCGTTGGCCGCGGCGGTGACCTGAAGGGCGTGTTGTCATTCCAGGACATCCGCGGGTTGCTGAGCGAGCACGGGCTGGATCAGCTGGCGATCGCTCACGACCTGCTTCGTCCCGGTACGGCGGTCCTGCATTCAGACCAGAGCCTCGAAGAAGCCTACAACCAGGTTAACTTGCGTGATCTCAAGCTCATTCCAGTCGTCAAGCCGGAGGACCCGACCCACGTCATAGGCGTTGTCCGCAGTGACGATCTTATGGATTTCTACAATAAGCGACTCATCGATTCTGTCCGTCGATAACCCTGCGTCCTACCGATAGCCTGAGTTCGTATTTGTCGCAGAAGATGGTGCCGAGCAGTAGCCAGAAGCTGCTTCCGTTTACATCTGAATCAGCTCAGCCAACCGGAACAGGTTGTCACTGATCAGGCGAGCGCTGGTGGCCAGCCGGGAGAAGTCCTGGCGTTCCAGGTTGATTTTGATCAACTCGGCGTTGGTAGTAGCCACGGCCAGACAGTTGTTCATCTCGTGAACCAAGGCGCGGCTGCGTTCTGGGGCTTCTGGCGGAGCAGAACCGATCGCGGGTTCAAGTATTACAACCGAATAGGCGGCATCGTCACATGTTTGCGATCTGGTTACGCGCACTAGCAAAGAACCCTTGATCGATGCGATGGTATGCCATGTCTCAGTCTTTGCCGATTCATCGAGCGTATCCAGCAAACGACTCCAGGCGTCTCGGCACTTGGTGTCCAATAGCTCGACATACTCTTGTTTGGTCAGTCCGGATTCACATGGCTTCAGATCATCGCCGATCCCAAGCAATGAAGCGGCGGCCGAGTTGATTTCCAATATGTCCCCGGAGTTGTCGAGAATCAAAAGGCCGACAGGCAGCGTTTTCAGAAGGCTCATGATATCTGTGGTTTGGTTCATCGCGAGCTCTTTTCCTGAGCATGATTTTCTGTCGTCGATCGGCGACTGCCACTGGCCGCAAAGTTCAGAAGAGTATTATCCATGTGTACCCTGTCGGTCCAATTCGGCAGCTGCTTGAATGTCTGGCTGAGCTCGTCCGAGGATTACTGATTTCGCTCGGGCAAAGTGCTGGGCGAAAACAACCCGCTTTCGAGCTCGAGTTCTTCGCGCCCGTAGCCGGAGAATTCCAGGAAGTTTCCAAAGAGAAAGCGTAGAACGGACTCCGGCGGACTATCGCCATCAGCTGTTGGAGAGACATTGAGGGCGGTGAGCCAGAGAAGAGACAGGTTCACTTTGAGACGATAGGAGGATGATTTGTCAAGCGAGGCCACGGGGAGCATCTTCACTACAATGGAATCGCTCAGATATCTATGCAGTCGGGCCAGTGATGAGAACACGATTTCCCGACCGTCAGCCGTCTCAAGGAAATAGTCTTTGGTCACAGGACGATGGACCAACCTGGTCACCAATCCCGTCTCGGTCAGCTTCTCGACCCCCCACAAGCGGCGGGGACGGATCAATGTACAGCGGCACTCTATTAGAACCGGAACTCCCTCGTTGAGGTGGACGACGCGATCGGCCGTCAGCAGGTCGGATAAGTTGATCCAGACGCACAGACTATCCTGAGCCTGGCTAACCTCGAACTCGATAGTGCTTTCTGACCAGGCTGTTCCGGGGCTGGCCAGTACCAGCCAGAACAGGACTGCCATGGCAAGGCCAGTCCTGCCCATCGATGCGAAATGAAAGTGTCGTTTCTGCATGTTGCCTAGAACAGGTGCTCCAGGCGTACATAGACCTCGATACCGTCATCGTAGGAGCGGTCAAGCCGCTTGGCAAAGCTGAGTTTGACATCGTTGCCGAGGTACAATCCCAGGCCGAGCGAATTTCTGACTTCTGCCTCCGATAGCGTTCCGTCTTCGGCGATCTGCCCGACATCCCAGAATGGTGCCAGGGCCAGATCATTTTCGGGAAAGCGGAAACGATACTCCAGATTACCCATCCAGAATTCGTGGCCCGAGAACTCCTTGCGATCGTAACCATGCAGGCTACCCAGGCCGCCCAGGAAGAATCCTTTGTGGACTGGGGCCGAGCCTGCGGTCCTGCCGTACATGAAACGCCCGACTATCATCGCCCGCCGATGCACCTTCTGGTATCGCCGAAGGCCAACCTGGTAACGCTCGTAGTCGAAATCGGAATCGAAGCCAGGGCGGGACCATTGAGCCTCTCCCGTGATGTGCCAGGCCGAACGCCGGAATGGGTCGTCAGGGGAACGAGTGTCGAAATCGAAAGATGTGTTAAGACCGGCATCGTTAGTGTTGTTGAGGTCAGCGATCAGTTGTTCTCGTTGGCTCGAGTCGACAGAGCTGAAGTTTGGATCAAAGCTGAAATCGCCACCGAAGAGCGACCAGAGATTACGATTGGCTCCCAGCCAGCGATTGTCCTCGTTATAGTAGCCAAACTGGAATCTCATCTGCCGCGTTGGGCGGCATGTCAGAGCGACCGCGGCACCTTCCACCTCGTAGTAATCCAGGTAATCCTCACCTGCAATCAAGGCCTCGGCCGTGTTCTCATCCCGACCCATAATCCAGTCATCCTCGGTTACGAGCCGACGGTACATGCTGGCTCCGATCGATACCGGCAGGCGCCGGAGAAGCGTCTGTTCTATCCCAAATTCATAGCGCCAACGCTCCGAAGCAAAGGCATAGCCGCCGTGAGCCCAGAGAGAAGGCAGGGTGGAGTCGCGGTCGTCCCACCGCAGTCCTTCCTGGAGGTACAGGCCATCGACACGATCGTAGGAAAGGGCGGTCTGGTCGCCGAAGTCAAATTCCACCTCGTAGTGATGCTCGCGCTTTTTTACGCGTCGTTTGTGAGCCGTGTAGACTTCGCCATACACGGCCGCGTCGCGGGCAATGTCAACGCGTCCGTTCATCGATGCAACATCGCCGCGGGTCACTGCGGCCGGACCAACATAGACATCGCCCAACAGCGACACCACATCCTTGTTAACCTCACCATATACCTCAATATCCCCGCCCAGGCTGAAGACAACTCCGCGGACGAATTGGTCTTCATCAACCACGATATCCTCCAGGGCAGTGATCACATTCCCTTGTCGCAGGCGTTTTGTGCGGGCGCTGGCGCTTTCATTCTTGAAGAAGGTGATAGTTACCTCGCCATCGCTATCGAGGATGCGAAGATCAATCACGTCCTCCAGGGAGCGTCGAACCGACCCAATCACGATTTCGCCCTGTGTGAAAACCGGCGTTCCGTGAGCGGTAATCCGCCCGTCAGCGTCGGCAATCAGATCCTTGCGGGGATAGCTGACCAGTTCCTCTCGATCGCCGTCAAGGGTTGACAGCCAGACTGTCCCCTTGTCAAAGCTGATCGTGAACAGCTCCGCGCGGGTCTGAGCCGGCACGAATGGTTTGTAGTCGCTCTCCTGGGCAAGACTGCTTGTCGCAATGAACAGACTGGCCAACAATGTGAGGCATGTTGTTATGGTCACGGATCCAATCCTTTGTTTTGGCATCATCGCTCTATCTCCGTTTTTCTAAATCATACAACAAATCGCATGCCAAGAAGTCAAGTTGTGATTGGACAGGCCGTTACGTCAACAAGGCGGTCGGGGCTGTGGTCTTCAGACACACCCAAGCACTGAATCTGTTCATTCCCCGAGGCGGAACTGGAGGTCCTTTCGCGAAAGGTTGGCTCGGTCGGTACCCAGTTGTCGTGCGGCCTCGGAGATATTTCCGTGGCATTGCTCGAGGGTCTGCTCTATCAACCCGCGTTCGAACTCCTGTAGACGTTGACTCAAAGTCGACGGGGAGTCGTGCTCCGAGCTCGAATCGGGTTTGACTGAGGGGTCGAGGTCGGCCACCGTAACGGTCTTCTCGCTATGCAGAATCGTGAGTCGCTCGATGATGTTCTTGAGCTGACGAACATTCCCGGGGTAGTCTCGAGCGCACAGATAGGCCATCGTCTCGGGGGCCAGGCGGGTGTGTCCCTTGGGGTCAAAGCGACGGAGGAAGTTTCCCACCAGAGCAGGAATGTCATCGCGACGCTTATCAAGCGGAGGCACAACGATGTTCAGCACCGAGATACGATAGAAAAGATCCTCCCGAAACTCGCCGGCGGCGATGAGGCTACCGAGGTCACGATTGGTGGCACATATCACACGCACATCGGTCTGCCGCGTCTCGGTCGCTCCGAGCGTCTCCACTTCGCCGCTTTCCAGTACGCGCAGCAGCTTGGCCTGGCAGGGTAGCGGCAGGTCTCCGATTTCGTCCAGGAAGATTGTCCCGGTGTGGGCCTGCATGAATTTCCCCGGGAAGTCCTTCACGGCGCCGGTGAAGGCTCCCTTGCGATGGCCGAATAGTTCCGACTCGAAAAGAGTCTCAGGAATCCCGGGACAATTTACGCGAATGAATGGCCGCTCGCGCCGTTGGCTGATCAGATGAAGTCGGGTGGCGACGAGTTCCTTGCCGGTTCCATTTGCGCCGGTTATGAGTACCTGGCTATCAGTCGGTGCGATTCGTTCGATTTCGTTTTGCAGCGCGCGCATCGGGGCCGATGTCCCGATCATGCTGGTGCGATTGTCCAGCTCGTCGACCATCAAGCGGCGATGCGAATTCGCCGCCGCGACCATCAACGCCGTCCGAACGCTCGCCAGCAAGCGTTCCGGCGACACTGGTTTCTCGAGATAGTCCAGAGCTCCCAGCTTGATCGCTTCCAAGGCTACTGTGATTTCTGACTGCCCCGAAATCACCAGAACCTCAGGCCGCGATGTAGACGGATGCTCCTTAAGGAACTCCAGGCCGGATTGTCGTGGCATATTCAGATCGAGTAGCACCAGACCAAAATCAGTGTTCGCGCTGAGTCGCAGTGCCTCTTCGACCGAAGCGGCTGACTTGGTCTTATAGCCTTCGTCGCCAAGCAGCGAGGCAAATGAACTGGTGATATTGGCTTCATCATCAACGATGAGAATTTTCTCAGGCATGATCGTGTCCCTCTCTGGGCAGAACGATGGTGACCCGAGTACCACGCCCGCTCTCTGAGTCAATATTCAAACGACCGCCACATTCGGTGACTACTTTTTCAACAATGGCAAGTCCGAGTCCAGTGCCATGGGCCTTGGTCGTGAAGTAGGGCAGACGAGCCTCCTTAATTGTATCGGCAGACATCCCGTGACCAGAATCCTGGACTTCGATGGCCACTTCCTCATTGCCGACCGAATAAGCGCAGAGCACGATCTCCGCCCCGGCCTCGGATGCGTCCATGGCGTTTTGCAGCAGATTGTGCAGGGTCTCGCGAAAGTACGTGGGGTCGACCATGGCCATATGCGGAGTCTGGGGGAGACGGAGGTCGAACACAAATTCGCTCAGTTGCTCCTCGTACAGGGTGGCGACCGATCGGGCCAGTTCACACAAGTCGGTCGACTGAAGGGTAGGTTCGGGCAACTTGGCCAGCTGAGAGAAGCGGCCGGCCAGTTCCGTCAGCTGTTTGATTTCTTCTTTGATAGCTCGCACTGGTTCGCTCACGATCTCGAAGTGGCCGGATTGAGTGAGCAGTTTCTCCACGCGGTGCAATGAGATGGTAATCGGCTGGAGAGGGTTCTTCAATTCGTGAGCAAAGCGGCGGGCGATATGACGCCACGCGGCCACTCGTTCCGCTTGGCTCAGGCGGACGGTCAGGTTGGACAACTGTTCAGCCATGCGATTGAAAGAGCCAATGAGGCTGGCGATCTCACCGGTGGCGCTGACCGTGACGCGATGATCGAAGTCACCTGCTGCGATCGCGGTTGAGGCCGTGCTTAGCTCTTCCAACGGTCGTGCCATACCGCGGGCAATGCGACCGGACAAGTAATATGCTGCTCCAATCGCGGCCAGGACCACGGACAATAGTAATCCGGACAGGAAAGGGAGGTATCGTTCAACTACATCGCGGCGGGGGACCATCCCCAGGTGACCGCTCTGGGCTGCCTGGAGGGCCTGACTGACTTCCGGATGAAGAATGTAACCGGCACAGAGAGTTCCGCTATCAACTGGCCGCGTTGAGTACTGTACCAGCCGTCCATCACATTGCAGGTAGCCTTGCGCCTGTTCCGGAATAGCATCACTCAGGGTCGACCAGCCGATGTCTGACAAGCGGCTGCTGTCGCCAAGATGTACCAGACGATCCGACCTATGCTCCACCATAATATCTACGGCGGGACCTGCCTCGTACCCCGTCTCAAGAGCAGAATCCAAGCGTCGAAATTGATCGTCGCGCTGGGCCTCAGCCAGGATTGAGTAGGCATTTTCGGTCGTGGGTGATACGATGTCGGCGGTCTCGGTCGCCAGATAAAGCCCCAGCAGAGCCATCAGGAGGGTGGGAGCCAGGGAGAAGGCCAGCAGCAGGCGCAGCAGCTTTCCACCAAAAGTGGATCTCATCCAGAGTTCCCGGTTTTGCGAATATGATCGTTGTAGTCTTGTAGCGCCTGGATGTGCGCTTCAAAGGCAATCTTCTCGGGCAGGTTTGTTAGTGGGAAATACGCCACTTCCAGGGCATCGTCGGCCGCCGCCAGCGTTCCCCCCACGGCATGCCCGAGGTAGAGCACGAGCAAGGCATTGGTGCGGGGATCATCATTTCCCGAGTAGACATCAAATATCGAATCCAACTCGACCTCGAGGCCGGTCTCCTCGGCCAGTTCTCGAACTGCCGTATCTCGGGGGCCTTCATCCCACTCCATGAAGCCGGCCGGAATGCACCACCAACCGATGCGAGGTGGATGGGCTCGTTTGACCAGCAGAACCTGATCGTTTTCGACGATTATGACCCCCGCGGCCGGAACCGGGTTTTGGTAGAATATGTAACCACAGGCAGAGTCAGGACAGACCATGCGCCTTCGGCCGTCAATATGATCGGACCGCAATTCGGTGGCGCACTTGGGGCAGAAACGATAACCGAGGTGGTGATCTTTCAGGTGAGAAAGATGATCAGCATCGAAGTCGGCATGGCGATCACTCATGGATGGATACTCCATTGTTCATCTTGATGGCGATGACGGTTGTATCGTCTCGGGGTGGGTAGGTCGGGTCGTGTTTGAGCACCTCGGCGAGAATGGCATCGATCATGAAGCTTGGCTCCTGACGACGATGTTCTGACACGAGCCGGAGAATCCGCTCCTCACCGAACTCGTGGTCGCTCTCATCCATAGCTTCTGAAAGACCGTCAGTGAACAGAAACAGAACGTCGTTTGGTTCCATCATCACCGACGATGATTCGTATTCCATTGAGGGGAAGGCGCCAATGATCGGGCCGCCGACCTTGAGCAATTCGACCTCGCCGCTGGAATGAACCAGGATCGGATAATTGTGACCGGCATTGGCGTAGCGGAACAAACCGCGCTTGGTATCGAGCTCGCCGTAGAAGAGAGTGACGAATTTCTCCGAGGAGGTTGTCGTGGCGACCTGTTGATTCGTGTTCTTGAGCACGGTCGAAATCGGATTGCCATTGGTCACTTCGGATCGAATAATGGCCTGGGTCTGGGCAATCATCAAGGCCGCCGGCATGCCCTTGCCCGAGGCGTCAGCGATGACCAAGCCCAGGCGATCCTCTGATAGATGCAGGAAGTCATAGAAGTCACCGCCGACTGTGCGCGAGGGGGTCGACTGAGCGCATATCAGAGCGCAGGGCAGCACGGGCGAGCTTGAAGGCAGCAGATCAACCTGAATCTGCCGAGCCATGTTCATTTCCTCCTGCAGACGCAGACCGGCGACGGACTCCACATACAGCCGGGCATTGGTGAGGGCCGTTACCATCTGGTTGGAAAGTACGCCAAGAAGGTTCATGTCTTCCGATGAATATCGATAGCCGGCCGTCTTTCCGGTGAGAGCCACAAATCCGAGAAGATGCTCGGCATCCTTCAGCGGCAGAATCATGCGTACGCCGCGACCTTCGAGGATGGCGGCCAAATCGGAGCCCTCCCGAAAATCCGTCAGAGAGTGATAATAAGTCGGTCCCTCGAGCAAGTTGATGCCGCGCAGCAAGAGATCGCTGCGCTCAACCAGGAACCGCCGGGGGTAGTCATCGCTCGGTAGAACGGCGTATTCTTCCAGCTGGTCATCATATTGCACAAAATACACTTCGTTGACCAGGAGAGCTGTCTGGAGTGTCTCTTCGATGATCTTTCGCAGCTGGGTTGGGTTGAATTGCGAAATAACCTGACGCGAAAACCTCTCTAGCACGTTGCGATGGTCAGTGCGGGTGTGAATGAACATCGATCGGATCAGATTGTCGAGCCAATTGTTGATCGGCTGGAACATCAGCAGCATGATGATGATGAAGCCATAGCTGACGATGTCAGCCCGCTCGCCAAACATGGGTACCAGCATCTGTCGGGCCTGGACAACAATGAGTACGTATAGTCCAACCAGGACCGCCGACGTAACGGTGTTCACGAACGATTGGCGGAAAGCCATTTGTACGTCGAGGAACTGGTGGCGAATGGTCGCCAGGATGAACAGGCTTGAGCCAGCCAACAGAGCTACCACCAGCAGCGCTGAGTAAAGATCGGGCGGCATGTCGCGAGGGAAGAACAGAGCGCCTCCCTGGGCCGCCAGGTAGATCCCCAGTCCCAGCCGCGCGCCCCACAGGACCCAACGAGCTTGGGTGAGAATACGCGGATTTGAGACCAATCGCGATCCGGTTTCGAGAAACCAGATAGCAGCGAGGGCATAGGCCATGTTGATGATCCCGAAAATCAGCTGTTCGTAGGCTCGAAGACCACCGATCAAATACGTTAGGCCCGTTATCAGCTTGGCCAGCGGTATCAAGACGAAGCGGCCAAAGCCTTCGTCACTCGGATTCACCTCAAAAGCATCCAGAACACCCACAATCTGGGCCGCGAACAGAACAATGACAACGTGCATAATCTGGGGCAGGAATATCGCCAACCGCATCCGTCCGATACGGGTCCGACCCAGCCGGTCGTAAGGGAAGAGCCACGAGAAAATCACCAGGCAGGGGAAGAACAGCTCCCAGATATGTCTCAAGTTGAAAGTGAGCCAGGTGGATGATTCAGCCCCGCCGGCACCCTGCACCACGATCGAACCCAACGCCATAAAGACCGGACCCATGCCTGCAAAAAAGAGCATAGCTCCAGTACAACGATTCAATCGATGCGCGAAATTATCGCGCGTGATAGTAATCGCCAGAAAGATAAGAAACCCGCCGGTCAGCAGGTAACATAGCGTCTTTGTTAGCTCAGCGCTCATCCTAGAGGGTTATCCCAGAGGTCGAGACCTAGCCTATGGTTTTCACGATGGTGACAGTTGTCCCCGTGTCGGTGGCCGCGATAACAACATCATCCATAAGAGATTTCACGATGAAGATGCCGCGGCCGACATCCTTCATGAGATTCTCATCGCTTATAGGGTCGGCGACAGCGTCGGGGTCGAAGCCACCGCCTTCGTCGGCGACACTGACGGTCACCGAACCGTTCTTGTTGTCACAGGTAATCACGACGGGTCGGTCGGGCGCCGCCTTGTTCCCATGAAAAATCGCATTGTTGACCAACTCCGACACTGAAATGGCGATGTCGGCGATGACTGATTCATCCGCACCGTAGCCACGTAGGATGCCCTCAATGAATACGTCGACATCGGAAAGAAACTCCTGATCGGATGGAATTGCGATTGTATTGCCTTTTATGGTGGGCTTATCCATAACAGCCAACTTCTCCCGGTGAGTGGGGCAGACCCTCAGGTGGAGCGCCTGCCTTTTGCCTTTTAGGTTTCAGATCACGAGCATCTGACTACTTGAACGACGCTATTGCCTCATCGACAGAATCGAAGGCCTCAAAGACGCTGACCAGTTTCGTGATGGTCAGAAGGGACTGGATCTTGTCGGTCACCCGGGCCAACTTCAGTTGACCCTCGCTGTTGCGAAGAGTCGTGAAACTCTGGATCAGGATTCCAAGGCCCGTAGAGTTCATCCATTCCACACCGGCCAGATCAATCACGACCCGTTTCTTGTCATTCTGAATGCACTCGTAGAGCTTGTCATGGAGAAGAGTGGCGTCGGGGCCCCCCATGATTTTGCCATGTGGCTCCAAAATAACAATGTCGTTCACCTCACGGTCACTAAGTTTCATTCTGCGTACACCTCCAGAACCAAGCTGCCTATATGTAACTAATACGTACTGACATACATCATGTTTCCAGCTCAATGTTGAGCTTCGCAGGCGATAGACAGGCACAC